>NZ_DDOP01000060.1:45944-119853 GCF_002341725.1 Bradyrhizobium sp. UBA2491 | reverse complement strand
GGAGAGGGGTGGCCCCGGGCGCTGACGTCGGAGATTCAGAGCGACCCGCTTCAATGCTGCTGTACGTCGAACCTCTCAGCAGTTGCGTTCGCGCAATAGGTTGAACCTCAGCGCAAGCGCGCCCCTCTCCCCAACCCTCCACCGCAAGGGGGGGGAGGGAGCCCTACCGCCTATGGTCGCGGGACAAAGGAAGACGCAGCATGACGCTACCGACCACCGATACGGTGATCGATCGCGTCAGTTCGTCGAGGTGCCGCTCAGTCCTACCCGCCGCTCGGCCGCGCCGCCGCCGCAAGCCGCCGCTTCTCGTCACGTTCGGCGAGCACCGTGGCTTTGGTGTTCACCGTCGGGATCGCCGACATGCCCGGGCGCAGCAGGCCGGTCAGGCTGTGATCGTCGAGCACGATCTTCACCGGCACGCGCTGCACGATCTTGGTGAAGTTGCCGGTGGCGTTGTCGGGCGGCAGCAGTGCGAATTCGAGGCCGCTCGCGGGCGACAGGCTGTCGACATGGCCCTTCAAGGTCGTGCCGCGAAAGCTGTCGACGGTGAGTTCGACCGGCTGGCCGTTGCGCACATGGGTCAGCTGGGTCTCCTTGAAATTGGCGACCACATAGACCGCGTCGAGCGGCACGACTGCCATCAGCTGGGTGCCGGCCTGCACATATTGCCCGACCCGGAGCGTGCGGGCGCCGACCGTGCCTTCGACCGGCGCGGTGATCCGTGTGTAGGACAGGTTCAACTCGGCCTGCTGCTCGACCGCGCGGGCCCGATCGACCTGCGCGACCGCCTGGGCGCGCTGCGTGGTCAACACGTCGACCTTGCGCTGCGCCGCCGACAGTGCCGACTTCGCGTGCTGGAGCTGCGCGGTGTTGGCGCGCAGCGCCGCGTCGGTCTGCTGCGCGCGCTGGATGGTGCCGGAGCCGGACTTCATCAGCCCGTCGTAGCGGGTCTGCTCTTCCTGGGCGAATTTCAGATTGGCCTCGGCGGCGTCGACATCGGCGGTGCTCTGGTCGATGATCGGCTGCTGCAATTCGAGCTGGGCATCGAGATTGCGCACCGACGCGCTGGCGGCGTCGACATCCGCCTTGGCCTGGCCGAGCGCCGTGCGGTAGTCGCGGTCGTCGATCTGGGCCAGCACCTGGCCGGCCTTCACCGGCTGGTTGTCGGTGACCAGCACCTGGGCGATGTAGCCCGACACTTTCGGCGCGATGATCGTGGAGTCCGCTTTCACATAAGCGTCATCGGTCGACTCGAGGTAACGGCCGGTGGTGACGTAGTCGTAGCCAAAGTCGGCGGCTACGCCGATGCCGATCAGCGCAGCCAATCCGATCGCCGCCCGCTTGACCGTGGCGCGCGACGGGCGAAGGCCTATTTTTGTCGATTCTTCAGGGACATAGGTGGTAGCCGACATGGCATCCTCCGGTCGAACATTCGCGTCCTTCCAGTAAGGGCGCCGGGTATCGCCCTTTAGATGCAATATCCTTCCCGCTGTGATAATCCCGATAAAACTGGAAGCATTATCAAGCCAGCGCTGATAATCCGGACCTTGCACGATGGATCGCCTGACCAGTCTGACCGCCTTCGTCCGGGTCGTGGACACCGGCGGCTTTTCCGCGGCCGGCCGCAAGCTCAACATGTCGACCACGATGGTGAGCAACCACGTCCAGTCGCTGGAGGACCGGCTCGGCGCCCGGCTGCTCAACCGCACCACGCGCAAGGTCAGCGTCACCGAAATCGGCCAGGCCTATTACGACCGCTGTGTCCAGATCCTCGCCGATATCGAGCATGCCGATGAGGTCGCGGGCGCGCAGCAATCGGTGCCGCGCGGCACGCTGCGCATCTTCACCAACACCCATCTTGTCCAGTTCCTGTCGCCGGCGGTGGCCGAGTTCCTGGCGACCTATCCCGAGGTCAAGATCGATCTCATGATCGGCGAGCGCAATGCCGATCTGATCGACGAGAACTACGATCTCGCGGTGCGCATGACCCCGGTGCCCGACTCCAGCCTGATCGTGCGCACCATCGCGACCTGGCGCCATGTGCTGTGCGCGTCGCACGGCTATATCGAGCAGCACGGCAAGCCCGGGCAGCTCGCCGATCTCTCCGCGCGCAACTGCATGCGCCATGCCCATTACCCCTACGGCGACGAATGGCGCTTCACCGACCGCAAGGGCACGCCGGCCGCGGTGCGCGTCTCCGGCAATCTGCTCTCCAACAGCGGCGAAACGCTGAAGCTCGCGGCGCTTGCCGGTGTCGGCGTCTTCCTCGCGGCGGGCTTCCTGGTCCGCGACGAATTGGAGTCGGGACAATTGGTGCGGCTGCTGCCCGAGTACCGGCCGGTCGAACTGACGATGAACGCGGTCTATCCGCACCGTCATCATCTCTCGGCCAAGGTCCGCATCTTCATCGATCTCCTGGTGCGCCATGCCACCGAACAGCAGAAGCTGATCAATCCGTATTCGTGAGGCGGTTAGGCCGTCGTTGCGAGAAGGACGCACTCCGATTTCTCCCCGTCATCCTGAGGAGCCGCGAAGCGGCGTCTCGAAGGATGAATCGGCCACAGCGCGGGCCGTGCATCCTTCGAGACGCGCTGCGCGCTCCTCAGGATGACGGGACCAATAGCTCAGCGCTTCCTCCAGCATCATGGCCGCCCGGCATCCCTTGCATGGCATGGGCGTGTATCAAGAATACATCGCCTGTCGCCGGAGCCTGCCATGCCGCTTCGTCTCCTCGCATCGCTTCTGTTCGCGCTCGCAGCATCCGTGCTGCTGCATACGCCCGTGTGCGCCGCCTATCCCGATCACCTGGTCAGGATCGTGGTGCCGTTCGCGCCAGGCGGCGGCACCGACGTCGTCGCGCGTACGCTGGCACAGGAGATGCAAAAGGATCTCGGCGTCACCGTCATCATCGAGAACAAGCCGGGCGCCGGCACCATCATCGGCACGCAGAGCGTCGCGGCGAGCCCGCCCGATGGCTACACGCTGCTGATGGCGACCTTCGCCAATGCGGTCAACCCGAGCCTCTACCGCAAGCTGCCCTACGATCCGCACAAGGACTTCGCGCCGGTGGCGCTGGTGGCGCGCTCGTTCAATGTCGTCGTGGTCAATCCGGCGTCGCCGATCAAGTCGATCAAGGACCTGATCGCCGCCGCCAGGGCCGATCCGGAAAAACTGTCCTACGGCACTTATGGCACCGGCACCTCGGCGCATCTCGCCGGCGAATTGTTCAAGCACATGGCCGGCGTCAATCTCACCACCGTGCCCTACAAGGGCGCGGCGCCGGCGATCACCGACCTGATCGGCGGCCAGATCCAGGTGATGTTCACCACGGTGGCAAGCTGTGCGTCGCTGGTCGAGGCCGGGCAGTTGCGCGCGATCGGGGTCACGTCGGCCGGGCGTTCGCCGTCGTTCCCGCAATTGCCGACGGTCGCTGAAGCCGGTGTGCAGGGCTACGCCGCGGAATCCTGGTACGGCCTTTACGCACCTGCGAACACGCCGCCCGACATCATCGACCGTCTCAACAAATCAGCCGCCAGGGCGGTGCAGGCGGAGGCCTTCAAGAAGCTCGCCGTCAATGAGGGCCTCGTGATGGTCGCTGCACCGCCCGCAGAGCTCGACCGCTACTTTGCCGGTGAGGAGGCGCGCTGGCGCAAGGTGATTGAGGACGCCGGCATCAAAGCCGAGTAGGCTGGTTGCCCGGCGCGGCGATCACATCTTTTTGCATCGCCATGCCGCAACCGTGATTCTAGACGCAACAAATGGTTCCTGGGGTCGTTGATGACGGGACACCGGCAACATCGCCGGTCTAATCAGATCTCGGGTTGGGGAGTGGGCCATGTGGATTCTGTTGCTGCTGCCGTTCATCGGCTTGCTATGGGTACCGTTCTATAATTTCGCCGAGCCGTCGCTGTTCGGCTTTCCCTTCTTCTACTGGTACCAGCTCGCCTGGGTGCCGATCTCCTCGCTGCTGATCTGGCTGGTCTATCGCAGCCGCCAGCCCGATGCCGATGAGCAGCGGTGAGGGGGCGGCCATGACCGATCACGTCGCCTGGGTGGCGCTCTCCGTCTTCATCTTCTTCTTCGCTCTCGTCACCGTGATGGGCTTCTTCGCGGCGCGCTGGAAATCCGGCCCGGTCAACGAGCATCTCGACGAATGGGGTCTCGGTGGCCGCCAATTCGGCACCTGGATTACCTGGTTCCTGGTCGGCGGCGATTTCTACACGGCCTACACCGTGATCGCGGTGCCGGCGCTGGTCTACGCGGTCGGCGCCTACGGATTCTTCGCGCTGCCCTACACCATCATCGTCTATCCCTTCGTGTTCGCGGTCATGCCGGTGCTGTGGAAGAAGGCGCATGCCAATGGCTATGTCACCGCAGCCGACGTCGTGCACGGTGCCTACGGCTCGCGCGCGCTCGAACTCGCGGTGGCGCTGACCGGCCTGGTGGCGACCATGCCTTACATCGCGTTGCAGCTGATCGGCATGGAGGTCGTGATCAAGGCGATGGGCCTGACCGGCGAGCTGCCGATCATCGCCGCCTTCGTGATCCTCGCGCTCTATACCTATAGCTCAGGCCTGCGTGCGCCGGCGCTGATCGCCTTCGTCAAGGACATCATGATCTACATCGTGGTGTTGACGGCGGTGGTCGTGGTGCCCTCGAAGCTCGGCGGCTATGGCGCGGTGTTCTCCGCCGCCGGCGACGCCTTCGCGGCCAAGGGCGGCGCCACCGGACTGACGCTGAAGCCCGCGCAGTATCTGCCCTATGCGACGCTGGCACTCGGCTCGGCGCTGGCGGCCTTCATGTATCCGCACACGCTGACCGGCATCTTCGCCTCGAAGTCGGCGGATACCATCCGCAAGAACGCCATCCTGCTGCCGGCCTATACGCTGCTGCTCGGCCTGATCGCACTGCTCGGCTACATGGCCTATGCCGCGGGCATCAAGGTGACGTCGCCGAACGACGTGGTGCCGATGCTGTTCAAGACGCTGTTCCCGGAATGGTTCGCCGGCTTCGCATTCTCGGCGATCGCGATCGGCGCGCTGGTGCCGGCGGCGGTGATGAGCATCGGCGCCGCCAATCTGTTCACCCGCAATGTCTGGAAGTCCTACGTCAATCCGGACATCTCGCATGCCGGTGAGGCGTCGGTGGCCAAGATCACCTCGCTGGTGGTGAAGGTCGGCGCGCTCGCCTTCATCCTGTTCCTGCCAACGCAATATGCGCTCGACCTGCAACTCCTCGGCGGCCTCTGGATCGTGCAGACGCTGCCGGCGCTGGTGTTCGGCCTGTTCACGGTCTGGTTCCGCGCCGAGGGCCTGCTGCTCGGCTGGGCCGCCGGCATCGGCTGGGGCACCTACACGGCGTGGAGCAACGGGCTGAAGCCGCTTGCCAGCATCTCGCTCGGCGATGCCACCTACACCTTCTATGTCGGGCTCGGGGCGCTCGTGCTCAACATCGTGGTGGCGGTGATTGCGACCGTCGTGGTGAGCCTGATCTCACCCGCCAAGCGCGGCGCGGCGGCCTGAGCCGTCGCCTTGATCTGACGGGGCGGAGGTGAATTGCGCGGCGAGCCGCGCCACCTCCGCCTTGGTCTTTTCGATCGCGGCGTCCTTCACCGGCCCGTAGCCACGGATCTCCATCGGCGCCTTCGCAAGCGTGATGAGATCGGGCAGCCGCGCCGCATCGAGCTTGCCGAGCACGGTCTCGATCAGCGCCTCGTACCAGACGATCAACGCACGCTCGGCGCGACGTTCGGCGGTGTAGCCGAATACGTCGAATGCCGTGCCGCGCAGCCCCTTCAGCCGCGCGAGCAGCCGCAGCGGGGCCTGGATCCATGGCCCGAATGCGCGCTTCTTCGGCCGTCCTCGCGCGTCGCGCTGCGCCGGCAGGAAGGGCGGCGCGAGGTGATACTGGACCGTGAAGTCGCCGTCGAATTCGAGCCTGAGCTCGTCGAGGAAGCCGGTCCGCATATGCAGCCGCGCCACCTCGTACTCGTCCTTGTAGGCCATCAGCTTGAACAGCGAGCGCGCCACGGTGTCGGTCAGCGCTTCGCTGCCGAGCGCGGCCTCGGCGCGGCGCACGCGGTCGACGGTCGCGCGGTAGCGTGCGGCATACGCGTCGTCCTGGTAGGCGCGCAGGAAGTCGGCGCGCCGTGCGATCATCTGGTCGAGTGTCTCCGGCGCGCTGGCGTCGGCGTGCTCGGACTTCGGCAGGAAGTCCGGATCGGCGAAGGCGAGCCGGCCCCAGGCCAAGGCCTGCTTGTTGCGCTCGACCGCGACGGCATTGAGCTCGATCGCACGGGTCAGCGCCTCCAGCGACACCGGCACCAGGCCCTGCTGCCAGGCAAAGCCGAGCATCATGATGTTGGCGTAGACGCTGTCGCCGAGCAGCCGCTCGGCCAGCGCATTGGCGTCGATCGTGGTGAGGTTGCCTGGGCCGCTCACCCGCTCGATGGCACGAAGCCGAACCGGCGAGGCGAGGTCGGCGTCGCGGAAGCGGACCACGTCGCCGGTCGGCATCTCGGCGATGTTGACCGCGGCGCGCATACCCCTGCGATAGGTGCCGGACGCCTTGGCCGACGAACTGACCACGAGGTCGCAGCCGATCAGGGCATCCGCCGCGCCCTGGTCGATCCGCACCTGGTGCAGCGCATCGGGCGTAGCTGCAAGCCGGAGGAAGCTCAGCACCGGGCCGAATTTTTGCGCGAAGCCGGTGAAGTCGAGCACCGAGACGCCGCGACCTTCGAGATGCGCGGCCATCGCGATCAGCGCGCCGACCGTGATGACGCCGGTGCCGCCGACCCCGGTGATGAGGAGATCATAGGGCGTGTCGAGTGTCGTGAACTCCGGCGCCGGCAGCGCGGCGACACGCGCCAGCGGATCGATCGCGCTCGCGCCCTTGGCCCGTCGTTTCCCGCCCTCGACGGTGACAAAGCTCGGGCAGAAGCCGTTGAGGCAGGAGAAATCCTTGTTGCAGGTCGACAGGTTGATCTTGCGCTTGCGGCCGAACGGCGTCTCCTTGGGCTCGACGCTGAGGCAATTGGATTCCACCGAGCAATCGCCGCAGCCCTCGCAGACGAGGTCGTTGATGTACGCAAACCTTGCCGGATCGACGACCGTGCCGCGCTTGCGCCGCCGCCGCTTCTCGGTGGCGCAGGTCTGCTGATAGATCAGCACGGTGACGCCGGATATCTGGCGCAGCTCGCGCTGCACGGCGTCCATGTCTTCGCGCGGATGGATCGTGACGCCAGCGGGCAGATCCGCCGACGAGAAATGCGAGGGATCATCCGACACCAGCGCGATCCGCGACACACCCTCGGCGCGCACGGAATGCGCGATCGCCTGCACGCTGACCGGGCCGTCGACCGGCTGACCACCGGTCATGGCGACTGCGTCGTTGAACAGGATCTTGTAGGTGATGTTGGTCTTCGCCGCGATCGCCTGGCGGATCGCCATCGAGCCGGAGTGATAATAGGTGCCTTCGCCGAGATTCTGGAACACATGCGTATTGCCGGTGAATTTCGACGACGCTGCCCAGTTGACGCCTTCGCCGCCCATCTGGATCAGCGACGAGGTCTCGCGGTCCATCCAGCTCGCCATGAAATGGCAGCCGATGCCGGCCAGCGCCGTCGAGCCTTCGGGCACTTTTGTCGACGTGTTGTGCGGGCAGCCCGAGCAGAAATACGGCGTGCGCGCAGCGCCCGGCACTGCGATCATGCGGTCCTGCTCGGGCACGAGCGCGGCGACGCGACGGGCGAGCTGCAATTCGGGAAACATCGGATCAAGCCGCCGCGCCAGCACGTCGGCCAGCATCCGCGGCGACAATTCGCCGGTCCAGGAGATCAGCCGCGCGCCGGTTTCGTCATGCTTGCCGACCATCCGCTCCGGCTTCGACCCGGGATAGTCGTAGAAGTACTCCTTGAACTGGCTCTCGATGATGCCGCGCTTCTCCTCGACCACCAGGATCTCGCGCTTGCCCTTCACGAACTCCATCGCGTCGTGCAGCGCCAGCGGCCACACCATGCCGACCTTGTAGATGTCGATGCCGAAGCGTCGGCACGCGGCTTCGTCGAGCCCGACCAGCCGCAGCGCCTCCATCAGATCCAGATGCGCCTTGCCGGTCGTGACGATGCCGTAGCGTGCGTCCTTCACGTCGTAGATCCGGCGGTCGATCGGATTGGCTTTTGCAAAGGCATAGACCGCGTGCTTCTTGGCCTCCAGCCGCTCTTCTATCTGCGGGCCCGGCAGATCCGGCCAGCGATAATGCAGGCCGCCCGGTGGCGACACGAAATCCGGCTGTATGAAACGGCGCGGTGCAGACAGCGCGACCGAAGCACCGGACTCCACGATCTCCGAGATCGCCTTGAAGCCAACCCACATGCCGGAAAATCGACTGAGCGCGTAGCCATATTCGCCGAACGCGAGATACTCGCCGACATCGGCCGGATGCAGTGTCGGCATGAACCAGCTCATGAAAGCGACGTCGGACTGATGCGGCATCGAGGACGACACGCAGCCATGGTCGTCGCCGGCGACGACCAGCACGCCGCCGTGCGGCGAGGAGCCATAGGCATTGCCGTGCTTCAGCGCGTCGCCGGAGCGATCGACGCCCGGACCCTTGCCATACCACAGCCCGAACACGCCATCGACTTGACGGTTTTTCTGCGTCTCGACCTGCTGCGAGCCGAGCACCGCGGTCGCCGCGAGGTCCTCGTTCACGGCGGGCAGGAATTCGATGCGGCTGTCGGTCAGCAGCTGCTTGATCTTCCACAGTTCGAGATCGACGCCGCCGAGCGGCGAGCCGCGATAGCCGGAGATGAAGCCCGCGGTGTTGAGTCCAGCCACACGGTCGCGCCGCGCCTGGTCCAGCACGATGCGGACGATCGCCTGCGTGCCGGTGAGGAAGACGCGGCCGTGCTCGCGGTTGTAGCGGTCGGAGAGCTGGTAGGCGTCGAGCAGCGGCATCTGGCCCATGACTGACCCCTCCGGGAATCGCAATGTCTGACCGGACGAGGCTATGCCCTGATGCCTGGTAGGTCTTACCTATCTGTTCGATCGATAGCCAAAAATCGGTAGAGATTCGCAAATTTGTGGCTCATGTGGTAAAGTCTACCGGATTGGAGCTGACGCATGGTCGAAGAGCAAGACGCGCGGATTCTCGCCGAACTGCAAAAGGATGGCCGCGCCACCAACCAGCAGCTGGCCGACACGGTCGGGATGTCGACCTCGGCGTGCTGGCGCCGGGTCCGCGCGCTGGAAGAGTCCGGCGTCATCTCGGGCTATTCCGCGCTGGTCGCGCGCGAGCCCGCAGGCTTTGCGACCTCGGCGATCCTGCATGTCTCGCTCGAGCGTCACGACGTCAAGTTCGTCGACGAGTTCGTCGCGCGGGTGACGAAGCGCCGCGAGGTGCTGGAATGTTTCGCGACCACCGGCGACGCGGACTATCATCTGCGCGTCGTGGTGCGCGACATGGACGCCTACAATAGATTCCTGGACGAATTCATGTTCCGCATTCCCGGCATTCGCCACGTCCGCACCAACGTGATCCTGAAAGAGATCAAGACCGGCGTGGCGCTGCCGTTTTGAGGTGGAGTTTTCTCTCTTCGTCATTCCGGGGCGTGCGAAGCACGAGCCCGGAATCCATTACTCCATGCGTTATGTGGCCTGATGGATCCCGGGCTCTCGCTTCGCGAGCCCCGGAATGACGAAAGGGAAGGGCGCGCTACGCTTCTGCCTTCTTGGCCCGCATCAGGATCATGAACACCATCACGTGGCTGACCAGCAGCAGCGGCACATACAGCGCTGGAATATAGATGCCAGCGCCGAACAGGCCGGGATCCGCGTTCTTCGTCGCGCCCATGTAGTAGGCGTTGAGCAGATCCAGCGTGCCCCAGACGTTGAACAGCCAGACGAGCGGAATGGCGATTGGCCAGCGCCACGACAGTGCCGCCATCGAAAGCAGCGCGAGAGTTGCCGCGGTCAGGTCGCCCCAGCCGACCGCGCCGGCAAACACCGGGTTCACGTCCGGCGACACGAAGCCGGTGACCAGGAAGTTCATCCCGAGGAACCGGAAGGCATGGAAGGCCGCAAGCAGCCGGAGCGCCTCGTGGCGCGGCCAGGTGCGGAGCGCCGGCCAGACATAGGTGACAGCCACCGCTGCACTGGCGAGAAATGCACCGGCGACGCTGAGCAGGAATGGAACGTTGAGACTGACTGGCACGACCGGTTTCCTCTGTTTGTCGGTCTGGACGGAGGAGGCCAAACCGTCGGTCGGCTTCGACCTCGGCTTGCGCTCACGGCTTGGCGATGAGCAGGCGCAGCGGCAGTAGCGGGCCGACTGCGATGTAGTCGTGGTCCATCAGGTCGAGCTTGGACAGCGGCAGGCCTTCCATGATCGCGTGGGCCTCGGCGGTGTCCCTGGCGTCGAGCAGGAAGACGACCCCGCGTCCATCGGATCGCGAATACCATTCGCGAAGCTTGCCGTTGAGATAGAGCTGCACGGTCTGCCGGATTTCATCCGGCATCACCGCCATCACCTGATCGCGGGTGATACCCGGCTTGACGGTCAGGATGACAATCACGCCGGTGGTGACGGTGGAGGTGGTTTGGGCCTGGGCAGGGGAGGGAGCGGTCATGGCGGTGGCGCCTGTCAGAGTGAGGGTGAGGGCGAGGATTGCGTGACGGATTGCTGTCATCGGTCGAGTCTCTCCGTTCACGACTGATGTCGTGATGTCGCGTGGCCCAGCGTGCATCGCGGCGCCGGGCTCGTAGGTTCGATGTAGGGCGGCTTTCCGGAGGCGACTATTCGCGATAATGTTGACAGGCCATGAAGCAGAACTTCACAGTCCGGCAGGGCGCGCTCGACGGCGTGGAGGCATTCCTCAGCGTCGCCCAGCACCGCAGCTTTCGCCGTGCGGCGACCGAGCTCGCGGTGACGCCGTCGGCGATCAGCCAGGCGGTGCGCGCGCTCGAGGCGCGCCTCGGCGCCGTGCTGTTCATCCGCACCACCCGCAGCGTCGGCTTGACCGAGGCCGGTGAACGATTTCTCGCACGCGCCCGGCCCGCCTTCGAAGAGCTGGTCGCTGCGAGCGGCGCCGCGCGCGAGCTCGGGCAGAAGCCGGCCGGGCTGCTGCGCCTCACCGTGCCGCGCTCGGTGGTGCCGATCCTGCTGGAGCCGCTGATCGCTTCATTCTGCAAGGCGTATCCGGAGATCGAGGTCGAACTCGCCGCCAGCGAGGAACTGGTCGACCTCGCCGCCGGCGGTTTCGATGCCGGCATCCGGATGGGCCAGTTCATCAACCCGGACATGGTCGCGGTGCGCCTGACCAAGCCGTTCCCGTTCGCCGTCGTCGGCAGCCCGGACTATCTCGCGCGCCGCGGCCGGCCGAAGCGTCCCGACGATCTGCGCGAACACGCCTGCCTCAGGCTGCGGCGATCGAACGGCGGGCTGGCGCCATGGTCGCTGAACGATAACGGTCGTTCGATCGAGCTGGCCGTATCCGGCTCCTTCATCGGCCACGACTTCCCGACGCTGGTCGGCGCGGCGCTCGAAGGTGTGGGGCTGGCGCAAGTGCCCGCACCGCTGATATCAGCTGCCGTGAAGGACAAGAAGCTCGTGCGCGTGCTGGATCAATTCGCGCCGACAACGCCGGGCGTGTTCCTGTACTATCCCGGCCACCGCCAGATCCTGCCGAAGCTGCGCGCGTTCATCGACCATGTGAAGAGCCGGCCGGCGACCGTGCGGTGAGCCATCCGGTCTGTGCACTTGATGCATGACGCCCGATGCTTCAACAAACTCAGTGTCGGACCGGCGCAGGCCGGGACCATAACCACGAAGGGCTATTGTTGCGCGACGTTGGAACGATGAGCCCCGCCTACGAGACTCGCCGCGGCGTATGGGTCCCGACCTTCGCCGTGACGACGAATGGAGAGAATATAACTAGTTCCATACCGTCATCCTGAGGTGCGAGCGGAGCGAGCCTCGAAGGATGTGCGGCCCGGCTGGTGGCCGTCGATCCTTCGAGACGCGCGCGTTGCGCACTCCGCAGGATGACGGGGCTAGGGCGCTCGAGCCCTCACACCTTCTCCTTCACGAACCTGTTCCGCAACGTCCCGATGCCGGTGATGTCGATCTCCACCACATCGCCGTCCTTCAAATCAGGCGAGGCGCCGTCGGTGCCCATCCAGATCACGTCGCCGGGCGACAGCGTGAAGTACTTGCTCAGCTCGACCAGGAAGGGGACGATGCCGAAGATCATCTCGTTGGTGCGGAAGCGGCCGGTCTCCTTGCCGTTGACGCGGATCGCGGTCTCCATGCGGTCGAGATCGACGTCGGTCTCGATCCACGGCCCCATCGGCTTGAAGGTGTCGGCGTTCTTGGCGCGCCACAGCCCGCGGTCGGCCTTCTGCCAGCTGCGTTCGGAGACGTCGTTGCCGATGGTGTAGCCGAACACGCAATCCATCGCATTGGCTTCGGTGAGGTGCTTTGCCGTCTTGCCGATCACAACGACCAGCTCGCCCTCGTAATGGATTTTCTCGGTCGCGCTTGCCGGGATCACGACGTCATCGTCATGCGCGATCAGGGCGTTCTGGGCGCGGTAGCCGATCTCGGGGCGGTCGGGAACGTTCGGCACCGTGCCGGCCTTGTCGGCGGCTTCCTTGAGGTGCTTCAAATAATTCAGCCCGACGCAGTAGAAGGTGCGCGGGACCAGCGGCAGCTCGATCTTGACGTCCTTCAAGGCGTGGGTCTTGGACGTCTTGCTCCATTCGCCGAATGGATCGCCGTTGACCGTGGTCACGGTGTCACCCTCGACCAAACCCCAGGACGTGTTGCCCGCGGCGGTGAATTTCAGCCAGCGCATGATGATGTCCTTCTATTCCGCCGCTTGCGCGCGGGTCTTCCACGCGCCAGCAGCCGGACGCTTGAGGCCGAGATTCTCGCGCAGCGTCGTGCCCGCATAGTCCTTGTGGAACAGGCCGCGCTTCTGCAACTCGGGTACCACGTGGTCGACGAAGTCGGCATAAGAGCCCGGCACATAGCTCGCGGCGACGACGAAGCCGTCGCAGCCGCGGCCTTCGAACAATTCCTCCAGCCGGTCGGCGATCTCCTTCGGACCGCCGACGATCGCATCCTGCACCTGGGCGCGGCCGGAGAAGGTGATGAAGTCGCGGGTCGAGGGATTGCTCTTGCCGGAGGCGCGCAGCACGCCGTCACGCATGCCGATCATGCCTTGCATGCCCTGCAACTCCTCCGTGGTCAGCGGCTCGTCGATCGGCTTGGCGCCGAAATCGAAATTGAGCGCTTCCGCCAGCAGCGACAGTGCGTCGATCTCGAGCGGCAGCTTCTGGATCACGGCCATGCGATCCTCGGCTTCCGCCTTGGTGGCGCCGGCGATCGGCGTGATCAGATTGCACAGGAACATCTGGTCGGGATCGCGCCCGGCCTTGGCGGCTTCACCGCGGATGGCGTCGTAATTCTGCTTGGCGTGCGCGAGATTGCGCGCCGCGGTGAAGATCACTTCGCCCCAGCGGCCGGCAAAGCGCTGTCCGCGGCCGGAGGCGCCGGCTTGCACGATCACCGGATGCCCCTGCGGTGAGCGCGGTACCGTGAACGGACCGCGCGAGCTGAAGAACTCGCCCTTGTGATCGAGCCGCTTCACCTTGGTCGGATCGGCAAAGCGGCCGCTCTTCTTGTCGATCACGAGCGAGCCGTCTTCCCAGGAATCCCAATGGCCGAGCACCACCTCCATGAACTCATCGGCGCGGTCGTAGCGCGGATCGTGATCGAGATGCTGCGCCTTGCCCATGTTGAGCGCTTCGCCGTCATTGACCGAGGTCACCACGTTCCAGGCCGCTCGGCCACCCGTCATCAGGTCGAGCGTGGCGAAGCGGCGGGCGACGTCGAACGGCTCGAAATAGGTGGTCGATGCGGTCGAGGCGAGGCCGAGCTTGGTGGTGACCATGCCCATCGTGGTCAGCACCACGATCGGGTCCATCTTCACGCAGCGGATGCCGTATTCGACGGTGTGGGCGTGGTCGTTGTTGTAGCGGTCGGGCATCGCGAGGCGGTCGTCGAAGAACGCCATGTGGAACTTGCCGCGCTCCAGGATGCGCGCGATCTCCTGGTAGTAGTCCGCCGACATCGAATCGTCGCGCGATTCCGGGTGGCGCCAGGAGCCCGGCAGGTTGGTACAGTTCTGCGCCTGCAAGAAGCCAACCAGCGCCATTTGCCGTGTCATGTCGTTCTCCCGTGTCCGGATTTGTCAGCGCAGGTTGAGTTCGTCGGCGAGCTTGTAATCGACGGCGAGGGCCTTGAGCTTCTCCCAGGTCGCATCCTCGATCTCGATGCCGTTCTTGCGCCGCTCGAGCTCGCGCAGATGTTCGACCTCGCCGGGATAGAATACGCCGCGGCTTCCCTCCGACGGTGGCGTCGATTTCAGGTAGCGCGCGAAATCGGCGACCTCCTTCTTGAAATCGAGGAGCGGCCGGAACGCGGCGACGTTGAACACCGCCATGAAGCAGCCGTCATTGTGCCGGCCGGTCGGCTCGACGCCGAAACCGAGGCCGGTCAACAGCCCGCATAGCACCTCGACCATCGCGGCGAGGCCGGAGCCCTTGTAGCCCTCGCTGCCACCGAGCGGCAGCAGCGCGCCGCCCTTGCGATAGTCCTTGGGATCGGTGGTGTCGCGGCCCTCGGCATCGATGATCCAGCCCTTCGGGATGCTTTCGCCGCGCGCCACCGCGAGCTGGATCTTGCCGGCGGCGACCGCCGAGGTCGCCATGTCCAGATAGAACGGCGCCTCGAGATCGGAGGGCACCGCGATCGACAGCGGGTTGGTGCCGAGCCGGGCCTCGCGGCCGCCGAACGGCGCGACATGCTTCGGCGAGCGGCCGGAATCGGCTGCCGCGATCCCGATCATGCCTTCGCGCATAGCCATCAGCGGGTAATGCGCGAGCCGCCCGACATGGCTCTGCCGGAACACGGTGCAGGCCGCGACATTGGCGGTCCTGGCCTTGTTGATGGTCATCTCCATCGCCTTGGCGTTGACGTGGAAGCCGAACCCCCAATGGCCGTCGATCACGGTCGTGGTCGGCGTTTCCTGCACGATGGTCCATTTGGCGCCGGGCACGATGTGGCCGGCCTTGATGCGGTCGATATAGGTCGGGATCGCGATCACGCCGTGGGAGTCATGGCCGGCCAGATTGGCGTTGACGCAGCCGGAGGCGACGGCGTTGGCCTCCTCCTCCGATGCGCCGGCGCCCCGAAGCAGCGCGGCGCCGATACGCGTGAGACGGTCGGCCTGGACGATCGGCATGGGAATTTCCTCGCGCTTCGCCCGCATGAGGCGCGGGTCTTGCTTGCTGTTATCGGCGTCATGCTCTCAAAGCGCGGCTGGCCGAGCAAGGCCGGAAAATCCGGTCGGCCATACCGCCAGCAGGGTGCTCCCGCCGATGTTTTCACCGAGCGGAACGGGCGCGGTCGCGATGCGGAATTTTGGCCGCCTGCCGGCGTGAACCGGGCGGCGATCCGCATGTTCCGGCCCGCCGCCTCAGCCTGGCACACAAGGGTCCGTAATATCCCGGGAAACCGCCCGCCGCGTTCGTCAGCCGTTTACTCTGTCGCGCAACTTGCCGGATACACTAACCATCACTTAGGCCTCTTGCGGGCAATGTTCCGCGCCAGTTTGAAGGGGTTGGCCCCGGGGCCTTCAGGGAACGTGCAGTCGACCATCGGGCGTACATTCGCGGCGTTGAATGCCACCAACGAAGCGATCCTGTACGCGAAATCACCGGAAGAACTATACGGCAAGGTCTGCGAAGCCGCTTTCTCGAGCGGGAGCTTCCTGGCTGCGACCGTGTTTTTGCTGGAGCCGGATACCGGTCTGCTGACCTTCGCGGCCGGCTACGGCGAGGATGTCGCGCGGCTGCGCAGCATCACGATTTCCACGCTCGCCAACACGCCGGAAGGGGAGGGCGTCGCGGGACGGGCGTTCCGTGACCAGACGGCTTGCGTCAGCAACGACTATGTCAACGATCCCCGCTCGGCGGCCTGGCGCAGCGGTGCCGCGGCGAGTGGCGTCGGCGCGGCTGCGGCGATGCCGCTGGTCTGTGGTGGGCGCAGCGTCGGTGTCTTCATGGTGACCCGGCGCGAGGTCGGTTCGCTTGGCGAGGAGATCGTCTCGTTGCTCGAGCGCATGGCAGCAAACGTATCCTTCGCGCTCGACAATTTCGACCATGAGACGTCGCGCAAGAGCGGTGAGCGGGCGATGCGCCGGCTCAACCGCATGTTCGGCGCGATCAGCGCGACCAACGAGGCGATCCTTCGCGCCAAGACCGAGCACGATCTGTATCAGCGGGTCTGCGATGCGGCGGTGTTCAGCGGCAAGTCCTTTGCCACGGTGGTGCTGCTCGCCGAACCCGATACGCACTGGCTCGAGCCCGTTGCCGGCACCGGCGAGGCGATCGACCTGATCACGCAGACGCGGTTTTCGACCGACCCCGACAATGTCTACGGCAAGGGCATTTGCGGCGAGGCATTTCGAACCCAGCGCCCCTGCGTCGAGCACGACATCCCGACCTCGACCCGCCCGTCGCAGACGCCGATTCGCGGCAGCGGCCTGATGGCCTGTGTCGCGCTGCCGCTGACCCGCTTCGGCCGCAGCATCGGCGTCCTGATCTTCTTCACCGGCAATTCCTGGGCGCGCGATCAGGAGATCATCGCGCTGCTGGCCGGGATCGCCGAGAACGTCTCGGTTGCGCTCGATAATTTCGGCCGCGCCACCGAGAAGGCCAAGGCCGACGCGGAACGTGAGCGGCTGTCGCGGATGTTCGCCGCGCTGAGCGCGACCAACGAGGCGATCATGCGCGCGCGGTCGCGGATCGAGATGTACGAGCTGGTTTGCGCGGCGGCGGCGCATGGCGGCGGGTTCAATTCCACCAGCATCCTGATCGCGAAGCCCGGCGACGATTTCCTGGAGATGATCGCGGTCGCAGGCCCCACCGCCGAGAATGCGCGCCGTCTCAACGTCTCGCGCAGCGATGCCCGCCCCGAAGGGCGCGGTGTCAGCGGCAAGGCGTTCCGCTCCCGGCGCGCCTGCATCAACAACGATTTCCTCAGCGATGTCGCCAACAGCCCGTTCCGCGAAGTCATCGATCGCGAGGACGCGCGATCCGGCGCGGCGTTTCCGTTGATCGTCGACGACGAGCCGGTCGGGGTGATGCTGTTCATCTCCGCCAAGCGCAACACGTTCTCGGCCGAATTCGCCGAGCTGTTGCAGCGGCTCGCCGACAACGTCTCCTTTGCGCTGGGCAGTTTCGACCGTGCCGACGAGAAGGCGCGGACCGAGGAGCAGAAGGAAAAGTTGCGGCGGATGTTCGCGGCACTGAGTGCGACCAACGAGGCGATCATGCGGGCGAAGTCCCGCAGCGAGCTGTTCGATCTGGTCTGCGATGCTGCGGCTGTCGGCGGTCAGTTCATCTCGGCCACCATCCGCCTGGTGCGTCCCGGCGAGGCCTTCCTGGACAATGTGGCGGCTTCCGGCCCCGACCGGATACGGGCCCGTGAAGTCCAGTTGTCGGCCGACGCGACGCGGCCGGAAGGACAAACCCTGACCGGCGTTGCGATCCGCACCCGCAGGCCCTGCATCAGCAACGACTATCTCAGCGACTTCGGACCCGACTCGCATGTCTATCCGGTGGTCCGCGACAGCGGCAGCAAGTCCGGCGCGGCGTTGCCGTTGCTCAAGAACGGCGAGGCGATCGGCGCGCTGGTGTTCCTGTCCAGCGAATTCGGCACCTTCAGCCCGGAGATGATGGCGCTGTTGCAGCGGCTTGCCGAGAACGTGTCGTTTGCGCTGGCCAATTTCGATCGTGCCGACGAGAAGGCGCGGGCCGACGAGCAGAAGGAACGGCTGTCGCGCATGTTCGCGGCGCTGAGCGCGACCAACGAGGCGATCATGCGGGCGAAGTCCCGCAGCGAATTGTATCAACTGGTCTGCGAGGCGGCCGCGACCGGCGGCAAATTCACCTCGACCACGATCGCGCTGGCGCAAGGCGGGAGCGATTATCTGCGGATCGTCGCGATCGCGGGCCCGGCGGCGGGCGGCGCGAGCCAGGTCACGCTCTCGGTCAGCGAGGCGCATGCCGAGGGACGCGGTGCCTGCGGCAGGGCGTTCCGGTCGGGCCAGGCCTGCATCATCAATGACTATTTTGCCGACGCCGACACCGCCGCCTTCCATGAGCGGGCTCGCCTCGACGGAACGCAGTCGGGTGCCTCCTTCCCGCTGATCGTCAGCGGGCAGGTGGTTGGCGTCATGATCTTCGTCGCGATCGAGAAGGACACCTTCACGCCCGAATTCGCCGAGCTGCTGCAGCGGCTCGCCGACAATCTGGCGTTCGCGCTGGAAAGCTTCGATCGCGCCGACGAGAAGCACAAGGCCGACGAGCGCATCGAGTATCTAGCCTCGCACGACAGCCTGACCAATCTGCCCAACCGTGAGACCTTCAACGAGATGCTGCGTCACGCGATCTCGGCGGCGGATCGCCATCGCCGGCAGCTCGCGGTGCTGTTCATCGATCTCGACCGCTTCAAGGTGATCAACGACTCGCTCGGCCATGACGCCGGCGACATGCTGCTGGTGGCGATCGCCGAGCGGCTGCGAGGATCGTTGCGCGCAAGCGACGTGGTGGCCCGGCTCGGCGGCGACGAGTTCGTGGTCATCCTCGAGGAAACCGCCGAACGTCACGACGTCGAGCGCATTGCCGGCGATCTCCTGGTTTCGCTCAGCCAGCCGTTGCAACTCAGCGGGCACGAGTGCCACACCACGGCGTCGATCGGGATCGCTGTGTATCCGGCCGACGGCTCCGACGTGCAGACGCTGACCAAGAATGCGGACATGGCGATGTATCTCGCCAAGGAGGACGGCAAGAACGGCTTCCGCTTCTTCTCCAACGAGGTGCGGGCACAGTCGATCGAGCGCCTGACGATGGAGAGCGCGCTGCGCCGCGCGCTGGAGCGCGACCAGTTCTCGCTCGACTATCAGCCCAAGGTCGACATGGCCAGCGGTGAGATCAGCGGCGTCGAAGCGCTGTTGCGCTGGAGCCATCCCGAGCTCGGCAAGGTCTCGCCGGGGCAATTCATCCCGCTTGCCGAGGAGGTCGGGTTGATCGTGCCGATCGGCCGCTGGGTGCTGAAGGAAGCCTGCGCGCAGAACATGGCCTGGCAGCGCGGCGGCCTCAAGGCGGTGACGATGGCGGTCAACCTCTCGCCGCGGCAGTTCGGCGATCCGCATCTGCTCGACGACATCGACGAGGCGCTGGTGGCGAGCGGCATGCCGCCCGAGCTGCTGCAACTCGAGGTCACCGAGAGCATGGTGATGCGCAATGTGACGCGGGCAGTCCGCGTGCTCGATGCGATCCAGAACCGCGGCATCCGGCTGGCGATCGACGATTTCGGCACCGGTTACTCGTCGATGTCGCTGATGAAGCAGTTCCCGATCGACACCATCAAGATCGATCGCTCCTTCGTGCGCGACCTGCCCGACGATTCCGAGGACGTCGCGATCGCGCAGGCGATCATCAGCATGGGCAAGGCACTCGGCATGACCATCGTCGCCGAGGGCGTCGAGACCTCCGAGCAGCGGGAGTTCCTGCGCGCGCATGCCTGCGACGAGATGCAGGGGTTCCTGTTCAGCCGGCCGCTGCCGCCGCGCGATCTTGCCGAACTGTTGAAGTCGGCGCCGGTGCTGACCGCGCCGCCGCTGCAACCGTCATGGGAGGATGAGGCAGCCGGTGAGGCTGTGCCGGATCTAGGGCGGAAACGCGCTGTCGTCTGAAGGCTGCACCGGCAGGTCGCGGACGTCGGAATCCGCGGATGCGACCTTGCGCGAGAAATCATAGGGCCAGGGCAGCGTGGTCTGGCCGGCCAGCGTCTGCCGCAATACGAGCGCGCCGTCGGCAAACCGGGCGCCGTCGGGCAGGCGGAGCTTGTGGCACCAGGTGGCGGGCAGCGGCTCGGCAGCATCGCGCATCTCGAATGCCGGGCCCCACCACCACGCGGGCGCGGGCGGTCGCTCCGGTTCGGCAATACTGCGCCAGCGTGCGAACTCGTCGACGATCCGGGCAAATTGCGGCTTGGCGGCGGGGTGCATCGAATGCCCTTCCTCTGGCGCACGATGATAACATCGGCGCCATCCCGCGCAATGCGGCTACTTCTGCTCAACCTCGGTCGCGGTCGCCGGGCCTTCGCCCATGATCAGCAGCACGGCGTCCTCGTCCTTGGCACCGTCCCAGTGCACCTGCTTGCCGTAATGGGTGACGAAGCTGCCCGCCGGCATCGCCACGGTGCCGTGATCGGGATCGAACTTCGGACCCGAGCCGACCCACCAGGTGCCCTTGAGCACGACGATGTAACGGTCGTTGGGGTGGAAGTGCGGACGGCTGAAATGATTGCCCTTGGTCCATTTGGTGTAGACCATGTAGAAGCCCGGCTTCGAGGGATCGCCGACCACGACGGCGTTTTGCGCGCCGCGCGCGTCGACCGGGCTCCAGGGGATCTGGTCCGGCAGCTTGTAGGTGACGGCGGCCGGATTGAGCTCGGCGGCGGAGCTGACGCTCAGCATGCCGGCAAGGGCCAGTGGCATCATCAGGTAGCGCCAGGATTGGTTCGATGCCGTCATCGTATCCTCCCAGATCAGTGTTCTCGGGCAACTGCCGCGCCCGTATCCACGTGATGCTATTCGCTCCCGCTTCCGCCGGGCAAGACGCGTCCACGCATGTCTGATCTCAAGATTGCGACATCGGCCCGTGACACAACGCAACTGCAACATGAAAAACGGATTTACGCCGTTGCTGGCAATGATAGGTTGCGCGCCAACAAAAAACGGGAGGACGACCGTGAAGAAGCATTTGTCGATAGTGGCGTCGGGATTGATGATCGGTGTGGCCGCGCTGCAATTTTCCACCGCCGCATCGGGGCAGGACGGTTGGGTCACGCTGCTCGACAGCACCAAGAAAGGTGACTGGGACGAGGTCGGCAAGGCCAATTGGGCCATGAAGGACGGCGCGCTGGTGGCCGACAAGCTCGACGGCAAGGAGCTCTCCTATCTCGTCAGCAAGACCCCCTACAAGGATTTCCAGATCAGGGCCGAGTTCTGGACCGACGAGGATGCCAACAGTGGCGTCTTCATCCGTTGCGAAGGCAACAAGGTGATCGACTCCAAGGTCTGCTACGAGGTCAACATCTTCGACAAGCGGCCGGATCCGACCTACGGCACCGGCGCGATCGTCGACGTCGGCAAGGTCGATCCGATGCCGAAGGCGGCCGGCAAGTGGAACGTCTACGAGATCACGGCGCAGGGGCCGCATTTCGTGGTGACGCTGAACGGCCAGAAGACCGTCGACGCCCAGGACTCCAAGCACGCCAGCGGCTACATCGCGCTCCAGTATGGTTCGGGCGTGGTCAAGTTCCGCAAGGTGCAGATCAAGCCGCTCTGACGGCGCGCAATTGGAGCCCGGTCGCGGCGCGGCCGGGCTTCCGCGCGCGTATCGCAGCTACGGATTGGAGGCCGCCGGATCGTCGCCTTGCGTGCGCAGATGATGGCCGATCACCAGTCCGGTCAGGCATAGCAGCAGTCCGAGCGCCGGCGGCGCAAACAGCGCCTCTTCCTGGAAGATGCCATTCACCAGCACGACCATCGTGCCGAACGCGGCGAGCCCTTGCGTGAGGATTCCGGAAGAGGCGTACAGGCGCCAGGCCTTCAGCGCCATCGCCAGGAAGAAGCCGAGCGGCACCAGCGCGCCGATGCCCATCTGGTAGAGCAGCACGCCGACGGCGCTCTCGACGGCGCCGTCCATGGTGCCGGCCGCCTGCGCGGCGTTCCAGTCGATCGAGAAATAGCCCTCGGAGAGGTTGCCGCCGACGCCGAGTCCGCGGCCGATCGGGTTCTGCCGAAAGCCGTCCCAACCGCCCATGAAGCCGATCACATGAAAGTCGCCGATCTGCAGGCCGATATAGATCGCCGCGATCGCGTAACCCACGAGCCCGACCAGCGCGACGGCAAGCGTGATGGTCGCGCCGAACAGCCAGGTCGCCGTCCAGGCGAGGGCGACGAAAATCACCAGGATGAGCGCGCCCTTCACGCTACAGCAGATCAGCAGCGGGACCGCGACCAGCGCCAGCCATCGATAGCCGACCGCGAACAGGAACAGGATCGAGAAGGCGATCCCGTAACCGAAACTGATCGGGCTCATGTTCGGTCCAAAGATGCGCATCATCGACGAAAGGCCGAGGTCCTCGAACAGCGGGCTGTTGAGGAAACTGAAGCGGAAGCGATCGATCAGATCGACCGGGACGTTGCCGGTCTGGCGCATCTCGGCTTCCCAGGCTCCGGAGCGGGTCGCCTTCAGCTCGTCGAAGTGCCAGAACGTATAGCCGTTGGTGATGCTGAGCCAGAAATCGCGAAACAGCAATTCGACATATCCGCAGACGATCAGCATCGCGGCAACCGTGACGAGGAACGGCGTGACGCGGATCTCGAAGCTTGCGGCAGTCAGCAGCGACAGCTGGAACAAGAACAGCGGCAAGGCAATGTTGCGCAGATAGACCAGGGCCGCATGCGAGTCTTGCGTTGCTCCCAGCAGGAAATATGCCGTCACGGTTGCAAGGGTGACCAGCCCCCATCTCATGATGCGGTCGATCTCGGCAGAGTGCTTGCGCTCGTGCAGGATATACAGCGTCAGCGTGACCAGCCACATCACGGCGCAGACGAGGAAGTTGTAGCCCTTGACGAAATCCATCTCCTGCTCGGTCGTCATGTAGGACGACAGGATCGAGACGAACAGATTCTGGAAGAAGATGATGAAGATGGCGATCGACGGCGCATAGGCCGGTGCCGCGAGCACGATGGCGCAGCCGATCAGGCTTTCGACGGCGATCGCGAGCCCGGCGTTGGCTGCCTGCATGATCGGGGCGAACGCGATCGATGCCACGGCAATGCCGAGCGCAGGAACGAGGTCGCCGGCCAACAGCGGCCGCGGGGCTATCTCTGCTCGCACAGGCTCTGACCTGGATGTCCGGATGTGTGGCGTGCCACACGCGCATCGCCGATCTAGCCACCCATTGTGTAAGAACCGGTTAACCAGATCGGTTAGCGCGTCCCCAGCAGCGCCTTCAGCGCTTCGCGATCGAGCTTGCCGGTCACCGCGTCGGCCAGGCCAAAGCCCTGCATCATTTCCCAGTGGGTCCAGCCCCAGCACTGCTGCCGGGCGTAGTCCGTGACCCCGGCAAGCCAGCGCAGCCGGCTGTCGCGCGGCGCGCCGGCCTTGAGCACGCCGAATTCGTTGATGATGATCGGACGTGAGTATTTTTGCTGCCAGGCGGCCGCGGGCGCGAGCCATTTGTCGATGCCGCGGTCGGGGGTGGCGCGGTCCACCATCGCCAGCGCCTCGCGATGGTTCTGCGCCGTGAGCTGCGCGCGCAACTGTTGAACCCTGGGATCGTCGGCCCGGATCGGATAGGGCAGTCCGGTGACGTCGTGCAGTGGTTCGTTCTGATCCCAATGCGCCTGATGGGTGAACACCATCGGGTCGTAGAAGTGGATGGCATAGACGACATTGGGATCGTCGAGCGGCGTGAACCCCGGCAGCGAATCCGCGCGCTGCCAGTTGACCGGGCCCGTGATCAGGGTGGTTTGCGGAAGCAGATTGCGGATGAAGCCGGCGAGATCCCGGACCTCGCTTTGCCATTGTGCCGCATCGACTTCGGGTTCGTTCAGGAGCTCGGCGAAGACGCGATCGGAGGGATAGCGCTGCATGATCGTCGCGAGTTCGCCCCAGGCACTCTTCATCTCGATCATGGCCGCGGCAGGATCGTCCTTGTGCAGCGGGTTGAAGCGCTCGCCCGAATGCAGGTCGATCGACACGGCATAGCCGAGCTGGAGCAGTGTCTTCAGCGCGGCGTCGACGGTTTGCATATGCCGGTCGATATCCAGCTTGCTGGCGAACCGTGGCATGACGTCGTCGGCGGGCACCGGCAGCCGGATATGGGTCAGGCCGGCCTTGCGCAGCGCGAGCAGCAGGCTGCGCGGCGGCGCCGATCGCGGATCGGCGATCCAGCCGTCGGCATTGACGCCGCGTGACAGCGCCTCGAGCCGGTCCGCGGGAACGCCTTCGATCAGGCTGGGGCAGGCCCGTGCGGCGACCGACAGCAGAACGGATGCGGCGGCGATGATCGCGGTGATCGAGGGCCTCAGCATTGGACGGTCAACTCGCGAACGGAGTACGGCGCACGCCTCGGCGTGGCTGGCGCGCCGCTCACGCATACTGCCTGTCGTGCTGCTGGCTTGCAGCGGGAGACTGCAACTCGTCGAGAACGACGCCCGCGAGCTTGCGTTCGGAGCCGCCGAGCGCGGCGATGATGTCTTCCATCGACGCGTTGATGTCGCGATCAACCGGCAGTGCTGCAACCAACCCATCGGCGATGTCGAACAGCCGCCGTTCAGCCGCGCCCCAAGGCATCGGCGGTCCGTCGAGGATCACGAGCTCGTGGTCGCCGGCGGCGCGCGCCTGCGCGATCGCCTTGAGGATTGCCGCGTTGGTCCTGGCCGGATCATCCTTGATCGCCGGCAGGATCGCGATGCCGTTGACGGTGTTGACGGTGGAGGCAACCTTGCTGCCGATGGTGAGCCAGTCGAGCCGGCCAGGCTTGCTCTGAGCCGGATGCGCGACCCTGTCGGTCAGGGCGTGGACGGTCGTGTCGGCGTCGATCAACAGGACACGGGCACCGTCGCGCGCGGCGGCCAGCGCGATGTTCAGCGCGACGATGCTGCGATCGGAAGCGCCGCCAGTGCCGATCACGGCCAGCACCGGAATGGCGGTGCCGGCCGCCAGCGCCGCATGGATCTGCCGCATCGTGTTCGAGAACGGGCCCAGCGCCGAGCTGGTGCGCAGTGTCGGCCAGCCGAACCGGGTGACGTCGGCGGGGCTGTCGCCGGTCAGGATTCCGCCGAGCGTGCGAATGACGTCGGATTCCTGCAATTCGGCAATCAGCGGCTTCTCGATCACCGGCCGGTCGATCTGGCGGGCCGCCGGCCGCGCCAAGGGGGTGGCCGCCACGGATTGCTTGGCGTCGGCCGGCGCCGGCTGCCGCTCTGCGGCGGCGTCCTGCTTCGGCTGGAGCTTCGGACGAATCGGATCGGCGCCGGGCGCCAGCTGGTTGGCGGTGACGAACCAGGCCGCGGCAGCGAGCCCGCCGAACATGAAGCCGATCATCGCGAGCACGCTCATCGCCGGCGGGAAGGTGCGCTGCTGCGGGATCGTGGCGTCGCCGATCACGCGCGCGCTCGAGGTGTTGAGGCTCTCCTGCTCCTCGGTCTCGCGCGAGCGCTTGAGGAAGGACTGATACACCTCACGGCTGGCTTCGACTTCGCGGTCGAGCTGGCGCAACCGTACCGACGCCTGGCCCATCTGTACGCTCTGCTGCTTCTGGACGTCCAAGGCCTTGGCGAGCGATGCCTCGTAGTCGCGGGCCCGGGTCAGGTCGTTCTTCGCGGACAGTGCAAAGCGGTCGATCTCGTCCTTGATGGAGCGTTTGAGGTCATCGACCTGCTGTGCGACCTGGCGCAGCATCGGATGCCGTGGCCCGAGGTCGCTCTGCAACTCGGCCTGCCGCTTCTTCGCCTCGGCGTATTGCGCGCGCAGATTGGCCATGGTCGGTGACTGCAATGCTTCCGGGATCGCGCCCGGGTCCATCGATCCGCGTCGGCTGGCCTCGATCTGGTCATACTTGGCCTGGGCGTCGAGCGTCTGCGCCCGCGCGGCGGCGAGCCGCTGGTTCCCGAGCGAGAGCTGCTGGTCGGTCAGCAGATTGTCCTGCGAGCCGACGAAATTGTTCTGCGCCTTGTAGGTCGCGAGCGCCTCTTCGGCGTTGTGCAGGCGCTGCTGCAACTCCTTCAACCGGCCGGAGAGGTCGCGGGTGGCGCGCCGCGCCGCGTCGGCCTGCGACTGCTTGGATTCAGTGAGATAGGCCTTGGCGATCGCGTTGGAGAGCATCGCGGCCTTGGCCGGGTCGTGCGACCAGACGTCGATGTCGACGATGAAGGTGCGATCGGTCTTCTTGACGTTGATGTGGCGGTTCAGCGTGTCGAGCGTCTTCATCTCGATCTGCTGTTGCTGCTCCGCCGTCTGCCGCGGCTCGATGCCGAACAGACCGAGCAGCGAGCCGAACAGGCCCTTGCCCGCAACGCCGGCGCCGAACTCCGGATCCTTGACGAGATTGGTGTCGCGGATCACCTGGAGCAGCACGTTGTTCGACGTGATCAGGCGCGACTGGCTTTCGACCACCATGGCGAGGCCGGAGACGTCCTGGGCGCGCGGGGTCAGCTCGCGATCGACGAGTTGCAACTCGCGCGGATCGACATAGAGCTGGGCACCTGCGGTGTATTTCGGTGTCAGGCTCTTGCCGATCGCAACCGCGACGCAGGCGCAGAGTAGGGCCGCGGACAGGATCGCGACCTTGCGCTCCCACAGCAGCCGGATCAGTTCGAGCACGTTGAAGCCGGCCGGGCCTGTGGCCCGGCGCGGCTCCGACTTGGCCCGCTCTATCGGCTGGTCGTAGCTAAGCATCGACCCCAGCTTCCATCTGAATGGCCGCACGCATCGGCTGAGGAGCAATCTTTCGGGCCACGCAACGCGCACCGGATGACGCGGAAAGGACGCAACACGAAAAATTAACCATACTCATTCGGGAACTATTCACTAGAAAGGCAAACAAAGCGTTTAAGCTCGGGCGCATCGGAACGCCTCCGCCATCGTCAATACCGGCATGTTGCGCCGTGCCGCCGCCTCCAGCGTGTAGGTCATGAGGTCGGGCGAGCAGCCGTAGAGGCTCGGCGCGTCCGCGACGTCGTGGCTGTAGAAAATTAACCAGCCGTTAGTGTTCGCCGCCTCGCCAAAGGCCGTATCGATCCGCTCGCGGGACATCTGGCGATCGATCAGCGGCATGGCGCGCAGGAACTGGAGGTCGACCTCGCCGCTGTTGACGCCGGGCATGATGCTGCGGCAGGTCCGGAATTCGGACTTCAACTGATGTTTTCGCGCATAGGAGCCGTAGCCGAACGGGTAGGCGAAGGTCTCGACCGGCATGGTTGGGTCGAGTGAGTGGAGATAGGTTCGATTGCGCGCGATCTCCGCGGTGAGTGAACCCTCGTCGAGGTCGCAGGCGCGACGGTGCGAGAAGGTGTGACAGCCGACCTCATGGCCGCGGCGATGCAGCGAGACGACATCATCGGCGTTGCCGGTCGCCCAGAAGCGTGCGTCGAGCCCGACCAGCCCGCCCGACACGTAGAACGTGCCGCGGGCGCCGTAGGATTCGAGGATATCCGCGCCCAGCGTCGCGGCGCTCTTCGGCAGATCGTCAAAAGTGAAGGACACCATCGGCGCGGCGTTGTTCAGGCGAAAACGTTCGACCTGGACATGCATCGCGAGCCGGTGGCTGACCTTGACCCTGGCTTCCGACCACAGTGCATTCATGAGCCAAGCTTCCGCAAGATCACATGATAGTCGCCGTGCCGGACGTCGATCTTGCCCGGCAGAAATGCATTCATCGTTCGGGCCAGCACGTCGACCGCCGCGGCGAGCAGCGGCTTGCGCCGGCGCATTTCGGGATAGCGCGGGCTCTCATATGTCTTCCGGTAGATCACTTGCAGCCCGCGCTGCGCCACGAACGCTTCCAGATTGGCGAGCGTCACCATTGGATGGAAATGGGTCGGGAACGGTGCCTCGCCTGGCAGCCCGGCTTTCGGCTTGCCGCGGATGTGGCGATAGAACCAGACGTGGAACCAGTGCGGTGAGTATTTGGTGACGACGCCCGACAGCGATTTCGGGTTGGGCGCGCCGATCAGCAGCAGCCCGTTTGGTTTCAACGCCTCGCAGAAGCCGCTCAATGTGGCTTCGACATCGGGGACGTGCTCGATGACATTGTAGCAGATGATCAGGTCGAACCGCTGCGTCGGGAAGCGATAGGTCTGGATGTCGCCGAGCACCGCTTCCTGCGCGTAAGTGTTGTTGCGGATCTGGTCGGGGTCGTTGTCGACGACGGTGACATGGGCGCGGTCCAGCACGCCGAGCGGCAGGTAGCTGGTCGAGCCGCCGCCGGCCTCGTAGATCGCAAGCGGTCCAGCCGGCAGCCGGGCCTCGAGGATGCTGTGAACCGTCAACAGGCTCTGCTTGGCTTCGCCGGGCGGCAATTCGAGCAGCGAGTCCGGATGGACGACCGCGGACGCCGCCACCGGCAACTCGGCGGTCGGATCACTCCGTGAGGCAAGCGCAAGGGATTCGGTCATCGGCTTATCCAACGTTGCTGTTTGCGAGTTTGGTGCGGAACATGATGAGGCCTTGCTTGAGCCGGCCGCGCAGGCGCGCGATGTCGAACAGCCAGCAGAGCGCGGCGTAGACCGCGAACCCCGCACCGACCAGCACGATGCTGGCGGGCAGATCGGCGAGGTGCAGGGCGCGGTCCAGCGCCCCCACCGTGAGCGCCATCGCGAGCGCGGCGATGACGATCAGCGCGAGGCGGCCGAGCGGGATCGGAATCGGATAGGCCAACCGGGTCAGCAGCAGCGCGCAGGCGAAGCCCGCGACGTCGGCGCCGAGGCGCGCCCAGGCTGCGCCGACCGTGCCATGGAGCCTGACCAGCGCGTAGGACAGGATCACGTTCGCCGCGATGATCGAGGCGGTGTTGATCAGATAGAACGAGTTGCGGCCAGACAGCAGGAAGCTCGCATGCAGATATTGCTGCGTCAGCACCTGGAACAGCACGGCGAGCGCGATGACCGGCATGATCTCGCCGGCCAGCGCGCGGAAGTCGGGGCCGAGGATGACGTTGGCGACATGCGGGGCGATCACGGCGAAGCCGAGACAGGCCGGCAGCGTGACGCCGGCAAGCAGTTCGAGGCAATCGGCGAGATGGGTCCTGACCGCGGCGTCGCCCTGCCGGGCCTGGATCTGCACGGCCATCGGGAAGAAGGCCGCGGCCATGCTCATCGCCGGCATCATCAGGGTTTGGCGCACCAGGTCGAGCGCCGCGACATATTTGCCGGCGTCGGCGGCGCCGATCAGGTTGGCGATCATGAAACGGTCGGTCACGCTCGAGATCGCGAGCAGCGTCAGCGACAAGGTCAGCGGCAGACCGGTGCGGGCGAGCGATCGCAAGCCGGCGTGGTCGAAGCTGATGATGGTGCCGCGCCAGGCGCTGCGTGCCTGCACCAGCACGGCGACGAGGTAGGCCGAAGCCGCGGCGAGCAACAGCACGAAGCCGGTCGGGCCGATCAGCGCAACGACGACGCCAAGGGCGAGCAGGGCGCCGGCGCGAACCAGCGTTGCCCTCATGACCGAGAGCGCCTTCAGCCGCGCGCGCAGTAGATCCTGCGTCAGCTCGAACAGGCCGATCGCGATCGAAAGCGCGACGGCGGCGAACGCCGCGGTGGCATCGAGGCCGACCAACCGGGCCAGCAGCCAGGTGATCGGCGCGGTGAGGCAGCAGATCAGATAGCCCGACGCCACCAGGCCGCGGATGTCGGTGCCATCGTCGCGGGCATGGCCGCTCAGGATCAGGTTACGGAACCAGCCAACGAGGAACACCGAGATGACCGACGCGAAGCCGGTGCCCAGCAGATAGATGCCGTAATCATGCGGCGCGAACAGCCGCGTGAAGACGAATACGCTGAACAGCCCAAGCAGCGCCGAGAGCACGTTGGCGGTCAGGTTGATGCTGGCCTGTCCGATCAGCATGATGCGGCGAACTCCGCCGGCCGGGTGACCGCCGATGATGTCAGGATCGTGCCGCTCTCGGCCACGACCTCGCGAATGGTCGCGACCGGCGTGCCCGAGAAGGATGCGATGGAGAACGCGACGTCATCCGTGTCGGCGCGCAGCAGCAGCCGGGTGAGCTCGTCCTTGCTCAGTGTCGGGTCATCCCAGTAGCTGATGCATTGCGCCTTGGGCACGATGCTGTGGTGCTGCGCGGCGGGCGCGTCGTTCTCGACGAAGAAGCCGTACAGCAGATATTCGGAGAACTCGCGGGTCCGGCACAACGCCTCGATCCAGCTCATTCCGGTGACCGCCTCGATGCGCTCGGCAAGCGCACGGGTGGTCTCTTTGTCCCAGAAGATGATGTGTCCGATGAAGTCCGGCGCCGGAAACGGCGGTGTCGACAGGCCGATCAACTGGTGGCTGGTCTCGAGCCAGCGCGAATGCCGCGGCTGGTCGGCGGTCACGGCGTCGGCGATCCGCAGCAGCGGGATCGCGTTCGGCTGCTGGAAGCGCGCGAGATCGAAATCGCGAAAGAACACGATGTCGGAATCCAGGATGCAGAACCGCTCATAAGGCAGCGCGATGGTCGCTGCGATCTTCAGGATCTGCTGCACGTGCCACCCGTTCACCGGCTTGGCCCGCAGCGACCACCAGAACTGGCGGCGCTTGCGCTGGATCATGCGCGGCAGCGGCCGCAGCCAGTCAGGCAGGAAGGAAGAGGCCGGAATGATGATGCGGCGATCGCTCGCCAGCGGCGCGAACAGCGACAGATCGCAATCCGGGACCAGCAGATAATGCTTGGAGAACGACGTGACGTGGCGATCCACGCTTTCGCAGAGCAGCGTGCAGATTTCCAGATCGCGCCCGTAGGTCGGGGTCAGCAACGCGACAGGGGTCATCTCGTAACTCTCTCCGGCGACACTGTTTCAGGGCGGAACATCGTGGCCGCCAGACTTGTCCTGAACCCCAGTTCAGCAAGATCGGTGCCGGAGTATTTTGATGACCCTATCGACGGCGTTGATGGTTAATCATTGGTAAATGCCTGCGCGCCGCCGCGGTTAACGGATCAGAAGCCATCACGCGGCTGCGCGATTTTGACGCTGGATCGCGCCGTTGCCCGGATATTGCAGTGGTCATGCCATGATGGCCGACACGGTTGGTGCAGGTGAGCATAGATGAGGATTTGGCGGGATTCCCGTCGGGTAGACAATGCGGCCGGACCTCGGATCGGACCATCAGTCCATTTCGAGACAGCCAGGCTGTCTGCGCTGTGCGCTTTTGGTACGCGCGCTCCGAACGTCTCGGCAGAAGTGCGTCATGGCAACTGACCGCCAAATCACGCGGCGTGGCGCCCTCGCGTTCGCCGTGGTCGCGCTGAGCGGGCCGTCGATCGCGCGAGCCGTGCCGTCGGCGCGGTCGCCGCTCGGTGCGAATTCGGCACGGTTCGCTGGCGCCTTCGTCAATTGGGGCGAGACCGGTCGCGAGCATGTGTTGCAGGGCTGGGAGAAGTGGCTCGACCGGCCGCGTTCGTCGGTGCTCGGCGTCGACTTCTACGGCCAGACCGGCTGGGAGGATTTTCACCGGCTGGATTGGGTGCCGGGGCTTTGGAAGAAGCTCAACCCGGCGCGCAATGTGGTCTGGTCGGTGCCGCTCACCATCACCGGCACGCCGCTTGCCGACGTCGCAAGCGGTGCGCACGACGCCGAGTTCGGGGCCGCCGCGCGCGCGATCGCGGCAGCACACCCCAAGGCGGTCATCCGCCTTGGCTGGGAGATGAACATCTCCAACATGGGCTGGTTCGCCAGGGGCCACGAGGACGACTACATCAAGGCGTTCCGCCGTGTGGTCGGAATCTTCCGGCGTCATTCGGCGGGCTTCAAGTTCGACTGGTGCCCCGGCTGGGGCCCGCAGGATATGCCGGCGGACGCCGCCTATCCCGGCGATGACGTGGTCGATTACATCGGTCTCGACGTCTATGATTTCAAATCGGACGACAGCGCCGCGGAACGCTGGACCAAGTCCTGTCTCAAGGCGCCGTTCGGACTGGAATGGCAGCGCGCCTTCGCACGAAGCCATCGCAAGCTGATGAGCTATCCCGAATGGGGCGTCGGCCAGTCCGGCGACAATGTCGTTTTCGTGCAGCGGATGCACGATTGGTTCGCCGCCAATCAGGCCGCGATCGCCTATGCGGCCTATTTCGATGTCGATGGCCTGTGGCCGACGCAGATCGACAATGGGCAGTTTCCGGAATCCGGGCGTCTGTTCCGGAAGCTGTTTGCCGGCTGACCGGCTGTTGAATCAGGCGGCCTTGGTGTTGGTCAGCAGCGTCAGCCCCATCTTCAGCTTGTCCTGAAGCGTGCGCTGGGCGAGGCAGGTGAACAGGCACAGCTTGTCGCAGGCGACGGTCTCCTTGCGGCGGGCCTGGGCCTCTTCGCTGTACCAGATCTCGCGGGCGGTCTGGGTACGGACGTTGCCGATCGGCTTGAAGAACCAGCACACTTCGAGCCGGCCGTCGGAGCGGATGAAGTAGTTTCGCATGCCGACGCGGCAGGGCATCACTTCCTTCGGCGCCTTCTCGCGGCGGAAATGGTTGGGCCAGGCCCGCAGCACGGCTTCGCCATTGAGGATCGGCGCACCCTCGCGCTTCAGGCGCAGCAGCTCGTCGCGGACCTTGACGAGGTCGTCGATCTCGCTCTCGCCGATCCACAGCTCGTCCTCGACTTCCTGCGTGCCTTGCTCGACCGGCTGGAAGCTCAGCGCGGTGGCGCCGATCTGCTGGATCCAGTCGACCATCTCCGGCAGCCGGCGGAAATTGAGCTTGTGCACGACAGGTTTGATGATGATCGGAAAGTCCAGGCCGGCGGCGCGGCGCTGCTCGGCGACGTTGCGGATGCCCTGCACGATCTCGCTCAGGGAATTCTCGACGCCGCGCGAGTAATTGTGGATGGTCGGATCGGTGGAGTCGATCGAGATGTTGATGTTGAACGGACGCGCCTCGACGGTCTGCGCCACGATCTTCTTGTTGAGATAGGCGCCGCCATTGGTCGTGACGCCCCAGTGAATGTCATTGTCGCGGCAGAACCGCAGCAGGTCGAGAAAGCCCTTCTTGATGTAGGGCTCGCCGCCGGCGAACTCGACGTGATAGGCGCCGATGAATTCCTTCAGGCTGGCGAGCGCACGCTGCCACTCGTCGATCGTCATCTCGTCGCGATAGTTCGGGCGGCGCCAATAGTCGCAATAGCGGCATTTGTAATTGCAGCGCTCGACCACCTCGGCGAAGATCGCGGCTGGTCGCGTGACGTCGCGTCCGGTGCGCAGATACAGTTCTTCCGAGAGAGCGTTGCGGACGTGCTTGGTGCCGAGCGAGACGAGGTCGAGCGCTTTCAAGGTGAACCCCAGCTGTTGTGCTTTTGGGAAGAACTTGTTGATCCGCCAGCAACTCAGCAATTCGGATGCCAGCCGCGCCCTGGCTGCGCGTATCGCCGCTTCCGGCGAGCTTCTTAACCCTAAGGAGCCGTTAAGGGGCATGATGCTGATCGGGCTCTATGGCGCTGATAGGCCTATCCAGGACGATAAACCGCGTCGTTAGACTTCTAATTAACCTTGCGACGAAGTTGCGCCGATGCATGCGGCTGCTGGAGCGGATTTTGCCATGAGGTCGCCGTAACGTTCGATCCGCGTCCGTATTGCCGTGGTGCTCGGCCAGTCCGGGACGATCTTGTCCCATTCTGACCTGTGCCGGGATGATGCGGTTTGCGGGTCGCGATTGCCAGGAGGGCATCGAGATGTCGACCGAGCTTGCAGTGAGCGACCGCGCCTGGGTGACGACCTCACCCGCGCTCGACTGCTCCGTCGAGACCGTGATCTGCATTCCGAGCTTTCGCCGCCCGCGGCACCTGCGATTGACCCTGGAATCCGTGGCGGCGCAGCGCACCGGGCGCAGCTTCGCGATCGTCGTGGTCGAGAACGACGCCGCGCGATGCGAGAGCGCGCCGGTCGCGGCCGAATTTCTCAATGCCGGCCGTCTCAACGGCATCTGCATCGTCGAGCCCCGGCAGGGCAATTGCCAGGCTATCAATGCGGCATTCGAGACTGCGCTCGGGACATTCCCGAACGCCCGGAATTTCCTGATGATCGACGACGACGAAGTCGCCTCGCCGGATTGGCTGGAGCGGATGCTGCACGCCGCCGAGACCTCGGGCGCCGATATCGTCGGCGGGCCGGTGTGGCCGAACTTCGATGACAAGCAGAAGGGCGATCTCGAGCGTCACCCGGCGTTCGCGCCGGCCTATCTGGCCAGCGGCCCGGTCCCGGTGATCTATGGTTGCGGCAACTGCCTGATCCGGCGCGCCGTGTTCGAGCGGCTCGGACAGCCCGCCTTCGACCTGCGTTTCAACTTCCTCGGCGGCGGCGACCATGATTTCTTCGCGCGGGCGCGCCGCGCCGGCTTCCGTTTCTTCTGGGCCAAGGAGGCCGATATCAGCGAGACCGTTCCCTCGACCCGGACCAGCCTGGGCTGGATCGTGCGGCGCGGCTTGCGGATCGGGGCGATCAACTATCACATCGAGCGCAAGGCGGCGCAGACGGTCTGGTCGCGGGCGATCGTGAAGGCCAAGATGTTCGGTCTGGTGCCGTTCTCGCTGTATCGGTTTACGCGCATCGTGCTGCGCGAGCATCAGGCGGTGATCGCGATGCATCCGATGGTGGTCGCGGTGGGCAGCGCGCTTGCCGTGCTCGGCATCGAGCCGCAGCCTTACGCAGCCTCCAAGATCGCGTCGTGAACACGTCGTCCATCACCGCGGAGAGCCGGGCGCTGATCGCCGACATCTCGCGCCGGCCGGTGATGGACATCGTCCGCGGCACGCTCTTCATCGGCATCCTGCTGCTGGTCTGGATATCGCTGCGTCCGTTCGCGGATTTGAGCGGTTTCTATGTCGCCGACGTGGTCACCGGTCAGGATGCATTCCTGTACGGACTGTTCGGCGTGCTGATGGTCGCGATGCTGGCGCTGACCTTGCGCGACCACATGCCAGCGCTGAAGTCGCTGCTGACGCCGGCCTTTGTGGTGTTCGCCGGCTGGATCTGCGTCACCGTTGTGCTGTCGACCGATCCGGCCACCTCGCTGCGTCGCCTGGCACTGACGGTGTTCGTGGTCGTGGTGACCGCGACGCTGCTGCTGTTGCCGAAGTCGCAGGATGAATTGATGCGCTGGTTCGGCATTGCCGCGCTGGTCCTGCTGGTGACCTGCTATCTCGGCGTCTTCCTGGCACCGCAGCTGTCGATCCACCAGGCGACCGATGCGCAGGAGCCGGCGCTTGCCGGCACCTGGCGCGGCGTGTTCGGCCACAAGAACGTCGCGGCCGCCGTCATGACGATGCTGATCTTTCTCGGCATCTATCTGGTTCGCGCCGGCGGCTGGCTGTCGGGCATCGCCGTGACGGTGCTGGCGGCGGTGTTCCTGTTGTTCACCGCCGGCAAGAGCGCGATCGTGCTGTGCGTCGCCGTGCTGCTGCTGACCTCCCTGCTGCCGGTGATCCGCTCGTTCTGGGGACGCGCGCTGCTGTTGCTGACGCCGCTGGTGCTGCTCAATCTATTCAGCGTCGGCACGGTCATGAGTGACACGCTCGCTGCGATCGCCGACAAGATGCCGCTCGACACCTCCTTCACTGGCCGCGCCGACATCTGGTCCTTCGCGGTCGAATCGCTGCGTCAGCGATTGTGGACCGGCTATGGCTTCGAGGCGTTCTGGGGAACCAGCGCGATCCAGAACTTGCAGGAAGGCAAGGAGTGGGCGGGCTATGCCTCGCACAGCCACAATGGCTATCTCGACACCGCGCTGGGCACCGGGCTGCCCGGCCTCGTGCTGCTGATCGCGGCTGTCGTCATCAAGCCGCTGCGTGATTTCCAGGCCGCGGATCTCGGCGGCAATGACGCGCCGTTGACGATGCTGTTCCTGCGCATCTGGCTGTTCGGGCTCTACCTGTCGTCGATGGAGAGCTTCTTCCTGGATCGCGCGGATACGATCTGGGTCACGTTTCTGATCGCGGTGTTCGGGCTGCACTATCTCGCCCGGTTCCGGATGCGGGCTCAAACGCCCTAAAGCTGCGCGCGCACCGCGTTGGCGACGTCGATCCACCAACCGTCGAAATCAAACGGCAGGTGCACGGTCGTTCGCTTCAGCGCGGCGACGATCCGGTCGGCATAGACGGCACTGTCGGCGTCGCGTGGCACCAGCAGGATGGCGCCGCGGTCGATCAATTCCCTGAAACGCGGATGGTGGTCGAATTCGTCCGGCAGGGCCGGCCCGGTGACGATCAGCGGCCGGCCCGACTGCACGCAGGCGAGGATGCTCGAGCGCCGCGCCGTCAGGCCCTCCGCCAGCGAGTAGCAGAACACGTCGACCTCGCCGAGCAGGCCGAACACCGCATGATCGGAGGCGATGTAGCCGGAGACGATCACGTCGCCCTTCAACCCCAATTCGGCCACGCGGGCATAGAACTTCTGCTCGATATTGTCGGTGCCGCGGATGAAGGAGCCCACATAGACGATCAGGGGCCGCAAGCCCCGCTGTTTCAGGATCGCGCCGATCTCGAGCAGCCCGTTGGGCTGCTTGCCCGGATAGATCGAGCCGAAATGACCGATGATGAGCTGGCCATCGCCGCGGGCGCCGACGAGCCGCCGCAGCAGCATCGAGTCCTCGATGCCGGCGGGCGCGGCGATGTTCGGGGGCAGTGGCGCCAGCACGCATTTCCGCACCATGCGCCGCATGATCGGGTCACGGTCGAGCTCGCGGCGGACCAGCGGCGAGAACATCACGATGGTGTTGGCGAGCCACAATGCGGGGACATAGGTCAGCCGGCGGATACCGTTGAGGCCGGCCCATTCGTGCTGGATCAGGACGACCTTGCGGCGGCGCAGCCGGGCGAACAGCAGTGCGAGCAGCGGCCGGATGATGACGCGCTTCCAGGCCACGATCGGGAAGTTGCAAACCACGCTGCGGGCACTGCCGACCGCGCGCCAGATCTCGCCGATCGTGCCGTCGGTCTGCGTCAGGGTTAACGCCGTGGTCGCGCCGGGCTCGATCTTCTCGATGGTTTCCTGCAGCAGGCGCGTGAACTGCCCGACGCCGCAATGCATCTGCGACCCGGCGCCAAGAAACAGCGCACGATATCGGGGGTTTTCACTCATCTTGCCTTGTTGATCCCGGCGATTGTCCTGGCGCCCGTTCCGGCAATGTCGCGGTTAGCCATATCGGCGAGACATTAGCTTTGGGTAACTCCGCGCGCATACGCGACGGCACCGTTCTTGCCAATCCCTGCTCGAGCGCTGCGCCTTCGTCCCGGAACGGGACATCAAATGAAACAAAACGGTGCAGCAGGAGCGCGACCATGACGACGGGCAAGATCTTCGCGAACTGGGATGACAACCATTCCAGGCTCTGGAGCCATCAGCCGATCCGGCTCGAGCATACCATGCACAAGCAGCCGGCGTTCTCGATGGACGATCTCGCCAGGCTGATCGAGCATTATCCGCGCGAGCATTACAGCCTGGTCAAGACCGGCGCCAAGGGTTCGAGCCGGGTCTGGCGCGAGGGCGAGATCGGCAGGCTGCGCGGGCATCAGGTGATCGAGGCGATTTCGCGCGGTGGCCTGTGGCTGAACCTGCGCAACGTCACCGCGATCGATCGCCGCTACCGCGACATGATCGAGCAGATGTTCGGCGAGATCGCCGCCAAGGTTCCGGGCTTCGACGCGCCGACCCATCAAGCCGGCATTCTGATTTCGTCGCCGGACGCGCAGGTCTATTACCACGCCGATCTGCCGGGGCAGGGCCTGGTGCAGATCTCGGGCCGCAAGCGTGTCTACATCTATCCCAACACGCAGCCGTTCATCCGGCCCGAGCATCTCGAGAACATCGCGCTGTTCGACGTCGAGGTCGATATCCCCTACGAGCCCTGGTACGACTGGCATGCGCGGGTGATCGATCTCGAACCCGGCCAGATGCTGAACTGGCCGCTGAATGCGCCGCATCGGGTCGAGAACCTCGACACCGTCAACATCTCGATGACGATCTCCTATGTCAACGACGACATCCGCCGCGCGCAGATCCTGCATCTTGCCAACGGCATGCTGCGCCACCGCTTCGGCTACACGCCGCGCAGCCGCCGCATTCGCGGCCCGGTATTCTTCGCCAAGCAGGTGATGCAGAAGCTGCTGCGTGACGGACAGTGGGTGAAGCGCGAACGTGCCGTGCGGCGTCCGATCGACTTCCGTCTCGACGAGAGCGATCTCGGCAAGATCGTCGATCTGCCCAAGGCGGCGCTGGAGGCGGCGTAAGCGGGCTTGCCGGTAGCAGGTGCTGACATGACAGTCTTGACGACAGCAGTTGGAAAATTCGGGGCGCGGGCGTCCTCTTATGCGGTTGGCTTCGACGTCGAATTGATGTCGGATTGGGGGCAGGCGATGGCCCGCTGGGGCGCGTTCGATCCGCCGACCGTATTCCAGCATCCGCAGTGGTACGCTTCATGGTATCGGGCCTTTGCGGCGACCGATGGCATCGAGCCGCTGATCGCCCTCGTGTGCGATTCGTCGACCGGCGAACGCGCCGCGCTGCTGCCGCTGATCCGCCGGCGGGAGGCTGGCCTCCGCGTCATCGAGTTCGCCGATCTCAACCTCACCGATTTCAATGCGCCGGTGCTCGGCCCCGCGGCGCCACGCGACGAGACGGCAGCATGGCTGTTCTGGCAGGATTTGCAGGCGGCGCTGCGTGGGATGGATGGCGGTGCCGATCTGATCCGCCTGCGCAAGATGCCGCTCAAGCTGGCGGCGCGGGCCAACCCGCTGGCGCAACTGGACGGGATCGGGCCGTCGGTGGTCAACGGCAATCTGCTCGCGATCGGTGACGACTACGATGCCTGGCGCAGTGAGCTGGACAGGAAGGTTCGCAAGGAGCTCGGACGAAGCTGGCGCGTGTTCACGCGGGATTCGTCCGCGGCCTTCGCAATCGCCGCCAGCACCGATGAAGCGATGAACCTGCTCTCGGTCACCGAGGTGCAGCAGGGCGACCGGCTGCTCGGTCTCGGGCTCAATTACGTGCTCGACAAGCAGGATTGCACCGCGTTCTATCGCGACCTCGTGCAGCGAGGCACCAGCAGCGGCTATGCGGTGATGACAGCGCTGACGACACGCGGCGAGGTGGTGGCGACCCTGCTCGGGATCCGCACCGGTTCGCGCTACGTCATGATCCGCATCAGCAATGCCGGCGAAAAATGGTCGATGTGCTCGCCGGGCCGGCTGATCATCGACCGCACGATCGAGGCGCTGCACAGGGATGGCGTGCGGGAGTTCGATTTCTCGATCGGCAATTACAGCTACAAGCGCCGGTTCGGACCGCAGCGCACGCCGCTGGTCGATCTCGGCGCCGCCTTGAGCTGGCGCGGACAGCCTACCGCGCTACGCGACCGGGCCGTGCTGGCGCTGCGGCACTATCCGAAACTCACCGCGCGGCTGAAGCAGGCGCTCGGCAAGGCCACGCCGTCGCGCGAGGAAGACTGAACGAAGGGCGGCACCCCGAACGAGAGCCGCCCTTGTCGCTCAGCCCTGCGGCGGGTTGCCCGGCTCAGCCGTGCAGCTTAGCCATGAAGTTTCCTGGCGGCCTCCGCGATCATGCGGCCCTGGTAGCGGGCGCCGGCCAGCTCGTTCTCGCTGGGCTGTCGGCTGCCGTCGCCGCCGGTGATCGTGGTGGCGCCATAGGGCGCGCCACCGGTGACCTCGTCGAGTTTCATCTGGCCGGCAAAGCCGTAATTCAGACCGACCACCGTCATGCCGAAATGCAGCAGGTTGGTGATGATCGAGAACAGTGTGGTCTCCTGGCCGCCATGCTGGGTCGCGCTCGAAGTGAAGGCGCCGCCGACCTTGCCGTTCAGCGCACCCTTGGCCCACAGCCCGCCGGCCTGGTCGAGGAAGTTGGCCATCTGGGAGGCCATGCGGCCGAACCGGGTGCCGGTGCCGACGATAACAGCATCGTAATTGGCGAGGTCGTTGATCTCAGCGATCGGCGCCGCCTGGTCGAGCTTGTAGTACGAGGCCTTGGCGACGTCGGCCGGCACCAGCTCGGGCACGCGCTTGATGTCGACGGTCGCGCCAGCTTCGCGCGCGCCTTCCGCGACGGCCTTCGCCATCGCCTCGATGTGACCGTAGGCGGAATAATAGAGAACCAGAACCTTGGCCATGATGGCCTCCTTTTTGATGGGTTGAGGGAGATGTTTCGTGGGGAAGCATGCGCGGATGTCGATCCGCGCATGCAAAGTGAGAGGTGATCAGGCGGCGTCGACCAGCACGAGCTCGGCGTCCTCAAGCGCGGTGATCTTCAGCGTGGCTTCGTCGCGGATCGCGGCGCCGTCGCGGGCATTGACGCGCACGCCGTTGACTTCGATGCTGCCGGCCGCCGGCACCAGATAGAGGTGACGGGCCTTGTCGGCGGCATATTCCGCGCTCTCGCCAGCCTTCAGTGTGGTGGCGAGCACCCGCGCATTGGCCCGGATCGGCAGCGCGTCGCTGTCGCCTTCGATACCCGAGGCGATGGTGACGAGCTTGCCGGAGCGGTCGGCCTTCGGGAACGGCTTCGAACCCCAGGTCGGGTGGCCGCCCTTCGTGGTCGGCTCGATCCAGATCTGGAAGATCTTGGTTTTCGCCGGCTCCAGATTGTACTCGGAGTGGCGGATGCCGCTGCCGGCGCTCATCACCTGCACGTCGCCCGCTTCGGTGCGTCCCTTGTTGCCGAGCGAGTCCTGGTGTGTGATCGCACCTTCGCGAACATAGGTGATGATCTCCATGTTGGCGTGCGGATGCGCCGGGAAGCCGGAATTGGGCGCGATCTCATCATCGTTCCAGACCCGCAGCGCGCCGTGGCTGACATTGTCGGGATCGTAATAGTTCGCGAACGAGAAGTGGTGCTTGGCTTTCAGCCAACCGTGGTCGGCACCGCCGAGCTTTGCGAATGGTTTCAGTTCGATCATGGTCATTCCCCTTGATGTCGAATGTTTGGGAGGGGCCGGGCGCTGAGGCCCGGCGTCTCCGGAAAATTGTGCGATCAGGCGCCGAAGCCGCCGTCGACGTTGAGCACCGTGCCGGTCACGAACGAGGCTTCCGGGCTGGCCAGGAACAGGACGCCGGCGGCGACTTCCTCCGGCCGGCCGAAGCGTTGTAGCGCGTGCTGCAAGCGTTGCGTCTCGGCAAACTCGCCACCGTCCTTCGGGTTCATGTCGGTGTCGATCGAGCCGGGCTGCACCACATTCACCGTGATGCCGCGCGGTCCGAGGTCGCGCGCCGCGCCCTTGGTGTAACCGACGACGGCCGCCTTGGTGGCGACGTAGTCGGCAAGGCCCGGGAAGGAGGCGCGATCGGCCAGCATGGAGCCCACGGTGACGATGCGGCCACCTTCACCCATCAGCTTCGAGGCGGCACGGATCGCGGTGATCACGCCGTCGATGTTGATCGCTTCCTGACGGGCGAGCGTCGTCGTATCGGCCTTGGGATCGTCGACCGCGCCGCCGGATGCGACACCGGCATTGTTGACCAGGATGTCGAGCCGGCCAAAATCCTTGGCGACCGACTTCACCAGCTGATCAACATCGGCTGACGAGGCCTGGTCGGCCTTGTAGGCGCGGGCGTTGACGCCCTTGGCCTTCAATTCGGCGACGACCGCTTCCGCCTTCTCGGGAGAGGCGACATAACTAATCGCGACATTGGCGCCTTCGGTGGCGAGTGCGCGGGCGCTGGCGGCACCAATGCCGCGCGAACCACCGGTGACGAGGGCAACCTTGCCTGAGAGCTTGTTGGTCATTGGATTTCTCCATCGATTGAGTGGTTGAATTTGATGGCTCTTGGATATGCCTCCGGCTTTGGTATAGAAATAGAAACTATTGAAACTCATTGTTTCCATATTGAGTGGTCAGGATAGCACCCCATGTCGAAACTGCCGGACTTCGAGGCCCTCGCGATTTTCGCGAAAGTCGTGGAATTACGCTCGTTTGCGGCGGCCGCGACCGAGCTGTCGCTGTCCAAGGCGACGGTGTCGAAGGCGGTCTCCAGGCTTGAGGAGCGGCTTGGCGCGCGGCTGTTCAACCGCACCTCGCGGCGGCTGGCGCTGACCGATGCCGGCCAGAAATTGTCGGAGCGCGCCGCGCGGCTATTGGCCGACGGCGAGGCGGCGGAGAACGAGGCGCTGGCGCAATCGACCACGCCGCGCGGCCTGGTGCGGCTCGCGGTGCCGATGAGCTTCGGCATCAAGACGGTGGCACCGCTGCTGCCCGAATTCATGGAGGCCTATCCTGAGGTCTCGATCGATCTGCATCTGAGCGACGCCACGGTCGACCTGATCGGCGAGGGCTTTGATGCCGGCCTGCGCATCGCGCGGCTGCCTGACTCCTCGCTGATCGCGCGGCGGCTGTGCGGCATGCCGCGCTACACCGTGGCCGCGCCGTCCTACCTCAAGCGTTACGGCCGGCCGACACACCCGATGCATCTCGCCGAGCACAAATGCTTCGGCTACGCCTATCTCTCGACCCAGGGCGTCTGGCACTACACCAATGCGTCGGGCGAGCAGGCCAGCGTGCGCCCCGCCGGCCAGCTGCGGGTCAACAATGGTGAAGCGGTGATGCCGGCGCTGATCGCCGGGCTCGGCATCGCCGATCTGCCCGACTTCATCGTCGGCGACGCGATCGCAAGCGGCGAGGTCGAGGTGATCCTGAAAGGTTGGAAGCAGCCCGAGGGCGCCGTGCATCTCGTCACGCCGCCCGGCGGCCCGCGCCCGGCCCGTGTCGAGGTGCTGGCCGAATTTCTCGCCCGGCAATTTGCCAGGGGAAGAAGCGCGGGTCGTAAATCGTAGGGTGGGCAAAGCGAAGCGTGCCACCCTACGCGTCCATCGCACTTTCGGATCGGGTGCCGGGAACTTGGTTCCGGCGCGATCGGTCTTCACATTTAGTTGTCTGCACGAACGATCCTTGGCCCCATTCATTTGCCAGATTTGGAACGCGCCGCCGCGCGAAGCGCGTGTGCGCCACCAAGACAAAAACTGGAAATCACAGGAGCCGGACATGCGATCGCAGCGGATCGTCCTGAGCCTTGCCATAGCGATCGGCGGAGCCGCCGCTAGCAACGCCGCATTCGCCGAGGACTATCGGGGAACCTGGGCACAGCAGATGGCGTGCACGCCGGATGTGTGGCGGCTTTGCAGCGACCAGGTGCCCGACGTGCAGCGCATCGTGGCCTGTCTGCGCCAGAACACGCCGCAACTCTCCCATGGCTGCCGCGCCGTGTTCGAGTCGAACGCAAGCGTGCAGGAACCGCAGACGCAAGGGCGCGCGCCGCAGCCCCAGATGCAGCAGCGGCCGCAGGCGCCGCAGCAGTTGCAGCCGGCGCCGCTTGCGCCGCCGCGGCCGTCGCCGGATGACGACGATAATTGATCCAGGGAACTGATGCAGTCAGCTCGAATGTTGGAGGCCGCGCGTTACGGCCGGACTTCGCAAACATCGACCCATTCGGCCGCGGTCAGTTCTGCCATCCTGTCCGGCGTGATACGGACCGCGCTGTGGGTCGAGCCCGCGGCCGGCACCACGACGTCGAATGCCTTCAGCGACACGTCGCAATAGATCGGCAGCGGCGTCTTCAGCCCGAACGGGCAGACGCCGCCGACCTCGTGGCCGGTGATGTCTGCGACCTCGTCGAGGCCGAGCATCTTCGGCTTGCCGCCGAACACCGCCTTGACCTTCTTGTTGTCCATCCGCGACGTCCCGGCGGCGACGATCAGCACCACGCGGTCGCCGACCCGCAGGCTCAGCGTCTTGGCGATCCGCGCCGGCTCGACGCCGTAGGCTTCCGCCGCCAGCACGACGGTCGCTGAGCTCGTGGTGGATTCGATCACGGAGATATCGGGCGCCTTCTCGGCGAAGAAGGCGCGGACGGACTCAAGACTCATAACGCTCAGGACCTTGCTCGTCAGGATTTGGCAGACACCAGGGCGGGAAGCTCGGCGAGACCGTGGATCCGGTGATCGGGTACGACGCCGAGCTCGTCCATCTGGGTACGCAGCGCCTTGAACATCGTCAATGGGGCGACCGTCTCGCTGTCGACGCAGGCCAGCGCCATCGCCTCCGGTGTCACCCGCTCGATCCAGGCGACGGTGAGGCCGAACGCCTTGGCGCCGCAGGCGTCCCATGGGTTGGAGGAGATGAACAGCACCTCCGCCGGCGGGATCTTCAGCACGTCCTCGATCAGCGTGTAGGCTTCGGGCGCCGGCTTGAACACCTTGTGGGCATCGACGCTGATGGTCGCATCGAGCAGGCGGTCGAGCCCCGAATTGCGCACCAGCGCATTCAGCATGTCGGGGCTGCCGTTGGAGAGGATCGCGAGCTTCCTGTCCTTCATCGCCTCGAGCGCGGCGACCGCATCAGGATACAGCGCGAGATGCCGATATTTGTCGATAATGCGGGCGAACGTCGCCTCGTCATATTGCAGGCCGAGGCTGCGCAGCGTGTAGGCGAGCGAGTCGCGGGTGACGGTCGCGAAATCCTGGTAGCGCCGCATCAACGAGCGCAGCCAGGAATATTCGAGCTGCTTGAGGCGCCAGATTTGCGTGATGATGTCGCCATAGCCGGGGAACGCGTCCTCGGTGACATCGGCGACCGACTGCACGTCGTAGAGCGTGCCATAGGCGTCGAAGACGATTGCCTTGATGCTCATTGTCTTTACCCCTTCGTCCCGACCGCCGCGCGATCGGGACGCCGAGGGCGCGGTGCAGGGGCCGCCTTATATACCCAAAATCTTGCGCGCGTTGGCCTTCAGGACCTTCGGCCGGATCTCCTCGCGGATGTCGAGCTTGGCAAAATCGGCGAGCCAGCGGTCCGGCGTGATCACCGGCCAGTCGGAGCCGAACAGCATCTTGTCCTGCAGGATCGAGTTGATGTAGCGCACCAGGATCGGCGGGAAGTATTTCGGCGACCAGCCGGAGAGGTCGATATAGACGTTCGGCTTGTGGGTCGCGACCGACAGCGCCTCTTCCTGCCAGGGGAAGGAAGGGTGCGCCAGGATGATCTTGAGGTCGGGGAAGTCCGCCGCGACGTCGTCCATGTACATCGGGTTGGAATATTTCAGCCGCATTCCCATACCGCCGGGCATGCCGGAGCCGACGCCGGTCTGGCCGGTGTGGAACAGCGCGATCGCGCCGCCATCATTGATCGCCTCATAGAGCGGATAGGCCAAGCGGTCGTTGGCGTAGAAGCCCTGCATGGTCGGATGGAATTTGAAGCCGCGGACGCCGTAGTCCTCGATCAGCTTGCGCGCCTCGCGGACGCCGAGCTTGCCCTTGTGCGGGTCGATCGAGACGAACGGGATCAAAACGTCGAGATGATCGGAGGCGACCTCCAGCATCTCCATGTTGTTGTAGCGGCGGAAGCCGGTCTCGCGTTCGGCATCGACCGGGAAGATCACCGCGGCGATGTTCTTGGCGCGGTAATAGGCCGCGGTCTCCGGCACCGTCGGCGGATGCTTGTGCGGCGACTTGAAGTAGTCGGCCATCTGCGCCTGGAAGTCGTCATAGCCGTCGTCGCCATGCATGCCGCAGGGCTCCTCGGCATGGGTGTGGATGTCGATCGCGACGACTTTCTCGATGTCGGGCAGTTTGAGCTTGGGCATTCGGCTTCCCCGGCGGCGTGTTTGTTGGTGGTGGAAAATAATTATACTATATAACGATCTTCGCAAGCGCTCTGGAGCGACGCCGATGCGGTCCGCGCTGGGGTTGTTGGCGAAGTCGTCCGGTGTGACGGGCTCAAGCCGGACAGGCAGCCACGATTCGCTGGCCAGGGCGCGATCGCCGGGGTGCGGCGTTCAGATGGGCTCTTGACGGAAGCTATGGCGGAGCCGCCGTTTCCGAAGCAATCTCAACGGCGTGGTGGGCTGACCTGCGCGGGTTCCACGACAGGGTATGGCCGAAAAGCAGCCCGTCTCGGTTGACATTTAACGGTCCGATGGCTTAGAAACCGGCCCGTCCCGGGCGGCAGGCCGCTTGTCGGGATAAATCCCATTTTGCCACCTTTCGGCATTGATCAGGTACGGCCTCCAACACGGGCCTTTCGAAGTAACAGGATTGTCCCATGAAGGTCCGTAACTCGCTGAAGTCGCTGCGCGGCCGCCATCGCAACAACCGTCTGGTCCGTCGCAAGGGCCGCGTCTACGTGATCAACAAGGTCCAGCGCCGCTTCAAGGCGCGCCAGGGTTGATCGGAGAGGCTGATCCCGCTGGGATCACCTGCTGCTTGCAATCCTTCACAGGTCTTTGAGGCCGCGCTGCTTTGCAGTGCGGCTTTGTGCGTCTACACTCCCGCGATGGGATTGAACTTCCTCGCGCCTTCCAACCGCCTGTTGGCGATCCTGATCGCCACGTTGCTGGCCGGACCTGCTTTGAATTTGTCGGTCGCCGCCGCCGCGCAGGACGATCCGCGGGTGGTCCCGCCCCCCAAGGCCCAGAAGAAACTGCCTGAAGCCCCGACCAAGCTGCCGACCGTTCCGGCCGACCGCACCCGCGGGCTGGATTTCCTGTTCGGCGCGCTGAAGGCGGCGCCCGACGAGGACAGTGCCCGCCACGTCGAGGCGCGGATCTGGGCGCTGTGGCTGCAAACCCCGAGCGATACCGCGGCGCTCTTGATGGCGCGTGCCAAGGCCGCGATCGACGCCCAGAACGTTGATGTCGCGCTGAAGCTGCTGGACGCCGTGATCAAGCTCCGGCCGGACTATGTCGAGGCCTGGAACCGGCGTGCGACGATCTATTATCTGAAGAACGACTATGTCCGTTCGCTGGGCGATTTGCAGCAGGTGCTGGCCCGCGAACCCCGCCATTTCGGCGCGCTGGCAGGCGTCGGCATGATCATGCAGGACATGGGCGACGACAAACGCGCGCTCGACGCTTTCCGCAAGGCGCTGGCCGTCGATCCCTACCTCGAAAAGGTGCCGCAGATCGTCAAGCAGCTGACCGAAAAGGTCGAAGGCCGCGACATCTGATGATTTCGTGCGATTGATTGCGCTCGCGGTCGGTGGCCGCGAAATGGGCACGTTGCTCGCGAGCCGAAGCCCGCCCGCGATACGGTCCGCGCAGGAGGCTAGTGCAGGAACTTGCCGCGGGCCGCGCTGTCCTGGGCAACGGCAGCATAGAATTGCTGAAGCTCCGCTTCCAGGTGCTCGTTGACGAGCAACAGCGCCTTCAGGGCGCCGCGCAGGTCGCCATTGCAGCTTGCCACGATCTGGTCGATGGCCGCATCGCTTGGGTCGGAAATCATGGTACTCCTCCGATTACTTCCCGTTGAACTCGTCGTGCGGACGCGGGTTCCTGTGAATCTTGCGCACAAGCCCGGCAGTACCCCGGTGGTGGCGTCCCGGTCGCGATGAAGCCTCGCGTCTGATGGCGAAATTGCCACCGACAATCTATGAAATTACTAATGACGCAGGTATGAACCCGCTATCCACAGGCTGGGCGCATTGTGGACAACTCGGCGCAGGGGGCGCGCGCCGACCCGCCCAATCGGGCCTGGCCTCGCCAGCCGGACCGTCAAGCCCGGGCCGAACCTTATCATTAGGCTAAAGGTTGATTGCTCTCGCCCACTGGTTGCGACACAAGGCAACTGGCTGGGGAGAAGACAATTTAATGAAATCGATTGTTGCTGCGGCGCTTTGCGTCGCATTGGGCGGCTGCGCGTCGGTGACGCGCGGCACCACTGAAACCATTTCCATTGCATCGACGCCGTCGGGCGCAACTGCCGATATCGCGGGATTGGAGATTCCGACCGCCTGCGTCACGCCGTGCGCAATCCAGGCCAAGCGCAACGCCGACATCGTCGTGACGATCAGCAAGGACGGCTATCAATCGCAGATCATTCCGCTGACCAAGGACATCAGCGGGTCCGGCGGGGCGGGCTTTGCCGGAAATCTGTTGCTTGGCGGCGTGGTCGGCATGGGCGTCGATGCCGCAACCGGTGCGGCGCTCGATCACAAGCCGAATCCGGTGATCGTGACGTTGCAACCCGCGGCACCGCCGTCGCCGCCACGTCCGCCCCGGCGCCGGGGGAAGCCGGTCTCGTAGCGATTGGACGAGCGCAGCCAAAGCGGGATAGCATCGAAACCGGCTCTTACCTTCGCCGTAGCTTTGCGGTGCGCAGGATCATCCGGATCGTCTTGATGCTCGCTTTGATCGTCATGCTGGCGGTGGCCGGGCTGGCGCTGGCGACACAGTTCGGCGTCCAGCTGATCCAGCGCGCCTTTCCGCCGCAAGGGCGCATGGTGGATGTGTCGGGCGCGCGGCTGCATGTCGTCGAGCTCGGCCCGCGCGATGCCGCGGGGCCGCCGATCGTGATGCTGCATGGCGCAAGCTCCAATCTGCGCGCGATGCAGCCGCTCGGCGAGCGCATCGCCAAGACGCGTCGGGTGATCCTGATCGACCGGCCCGGCCATGGCTGGAGCACGCGCGAGCACGCTGCGGATTCGACGCCCGCGATCCAGGGCCGGATGATCATGGAGGCGCTGGGCAAGATCGGGGTCGACCGCGCGATCGTGGTGGCGCATTCCTGGGCCGGCGCGCTCGGCCTGCGCATGGCGCTGGATTATCCGGATCGCGTCGCCGGCCTCGTGCTGCTCGCACCGGTCGCCTATCCCTGGCGCGGTGGTGCCGGCCGCTACAATGATGTGATCTCGACGCCGCTGATCGGCCCGTTGCTCGCGCACACGATCACGCTGCCGCTGGGTCTCCTCGTCGCCAATTCGGGCGCGCAGGGCGTGTTCGCACCGCAGCCGATGCCGGCCGATTTCATCCGCGACAGCGCCACATTGCTGTTGCTGCGCCCGCGCGAATTCATTGCCAATGCGCGTGACCTCGTCACGCTGAAAGCCGCCGTGATCGAGCAGGCTCCGCGTTACGCGGAGATCAAGGCCCCGATCACCATCATCTCGGGCGACGTCGACAAGACGGTCTCGACCGGCATCCATTCGCGGCCGCTGGCCGCGACGGTACCTGACGCCAAGCTCGTCGTGCTGCCTGACGTCGGCCACATGGTGCAGTACGCCGCGCCCGATCGCGTGGCCTCCGAGATCGAGGCGATGGCCGGCCAGATGACGCGGCGCGTTGAGACGGCACAATAGCTGCCGGTCGTCTGCCGCGCGAATGTGATCCGGCCAGGCTTGCGCCGCCGCGTGGCGGCGAACATCATGCGGGCCGCGTGGCCTCGGACATCAAAGGACGCCTCTCATGCGGATCGACAACATCGCCGACCTCATCGCTGAAACCCTTGCCCAGGCCGGCGTGAAGCGCATCTATGGCGTCGTCGGCGACAGCCTCAACGGCCTCACCGAGGCGTTGCGCAAGCGCGGCACCATCGACTGGCTGCATGTGCGCCACGAGGAGGTGGCGGCGTTCGCCGCCGCCGCCGAATCCCAGATTACCGGCGATCTCGCGGTGTGCGCGGGCTCCTGTGGGCCGGGCAATCTCCACCTCATCAACGGCCTGTTCGACGCGCACCGCAGCCGCACGCCGGTGCTGGCGCTGGCGGCGCAGATCCCCTCCGCCGAGATCGGCGGCGGCTATTTCCAGGAGACCCATCCGCAGGACCTGTTCCGGGAATGCAGCCATTATTGCGAACTGGTGTCCGATCCGGCGCAACTGCCCTACATGCTGGATAACGCGATCCGCGCCGCGGTCGGCAAGCGCGGCGTCGCGGTGCTGGTGCTGCCCGGCGATGTCGCGATGAAGCCGGCGCCGAAGCGCGACATCGCGCCCAACGCCGGTCTGCTGCCGCCGGTCCCGGTGGTGCGTCCGGCCGATGCCCAATTGAATGCGCTGGCCGCGCTGCTCAATGGCGCCAAGCGTGTCACGCTGTTCTGTGGCCGCGGCTGCGCCGGCGCGCATGACGGCCTGCTCAAGCTCGCCGAGACGCTGAAGAGCCCGATCGTGCACGCGCTCGGCGGCAAGGAATATGTCGAATACGACAATCCCTACGATGTCGGCATGACCGGCTTCATCGGGTTTTCCTCCGGCTACGCCGCGATGCACGGCTGCGACGTGCTGCTGATGCTCGGCACCGACTTCCCCTACAAGCAGTTCTTCCCGACCGGCATCAGCATCGCGCAGGTCGATCTCCGCCCGGAAAATCTCGGCCGCCGCTGCAAGCTCGATCTCGGCCTCGTCGGCGACGTCGGCGAGACCATCGCGGCCCTGCTGCCGAAGCTGAACCCGAAGACCGACCGCAAGTTTCTCGACGCCAGCCTTGCGCATTACAAGGACGCCCGTGCCGGCCTCGACGATCTCGCCCGCGGCAAGCCGGGGCAAAAGCCGATCCACCCGCAATATCTGGCGCGCCTGCTCAGCGAGCAGGCCAGTGAGGACGCGGTGTTCACCGCCGACGTCGGCACGCCGACGATCTGGGCCGCGCGCTACCTGAAGATGAACGGCCGCCGCCGGCTGGTCGGCTCCTGGGTGCACGGCTCGATGGCCAACGCGATGGCGCATGCGATCGGCGCCCAGGCGGTGCAGCCCGGCCGACAGGTGGTGTCGATGTCCGGCGACGGCGGCTTCGCCATGCTGATGGGCGACCTGATCACGCTGACCCAGGCGAAACTGCCGGTGAAGGTCGTGATCTTCAACAACAGCGTGCTCGGCTTCGTCGCGCTGGAGATGAAGGCGGCCGGCTTCATCGAGACCGGGGTCGATCTGAAGAATCCGGATTTCGCTGCGATGGCCCGCGCCATGGGCATTCACGGCGTCAGGGTCGAGGATCCCGGCGAACTCGAGGGCGCGATCCGCGACGTCTTCGCGCATGACGGCCCGGCGGTGCTCGACGTCGTCACCGCGACGCAGGAACTGTCGATGCCGCCGACCATCACGCTGGAGCAGGTCAAGGGCTTCAGCCTGTGGGTGCTGCGCGCCGTGATGAGCGGCCGTGGCGACGAGGTGGTCGATCTCGCCAAGACCAATCTGTTGCCGCGCTGATCGCGCAATGACATCCGCCCCGGGAGCTGCGCCGGGGCGGATGCGTGACCGATCCGGTCGGTTACTGCTTCTGCTTGCCGTCCTTGTCGAACGACGACACATAGGCCCACAGATTGTTGGCCTCGGTCTCGTTCTTGATGCCGGCGAACGCCATCTTGGTGCCGGGGATCTTGGCCTTCGGATCCTTGATGTATTCGAGGAACTGGTCCTTGTTCCAGGTGATGCCGGAATTCTTGTTGGCATCGGAATAATTGTAGTCCGGCGCGGAACCGGAGTGGCGGCCGTCGAGGCCGTTGAGCTCGGGGCCGACCTTGTTCTTGGCGCCTTCGCCGATCGCGTGGCAGGCGAGGCATTTGTTGAACGAGGTCTTGCCGGCGGCGGCATCCTGCGCCAGCGCGGAGGATGCGGTGGCCAGCGATGTGACGACCGCCAGCGCGCTCAAGGTCTTTAGGTTCATGGGGTTCTCTTCGTTTCGTCCCGGGGGGTAGTGATCTTTTGTGGCATGTCCGGCTTGGACAGGACAAGCCACGAAACTTTGACAGGTTTCACGGCCGCCTGCTTGTCTCAGAGAGAACTCGCCATTGCGGCGCGGGACAATCCGACCTTCGGCCGGCTCACCGAAACAGGTGCAGAGCTGATTGATTTGGCGTAACAAATCGGCCAAGGCGGAGACCTTCGAGGGAATAGCGATGTCCATCATGATGCCGGCGGCCGACGAGGCCGTGCTTGCGCGCCGCGCCGAGATCGTGGCCGCTCTGCGCGCCATCGTTCCGGGCGAGGGCGTGATCGACAGCGCCGCCGAGATGCTGGCCTATGAATCCGACGGCCTGACCGCCTATCGGCAGCCGCCGATGGTCGTGGTGCTGCCCGACACCAGCGAGCAGGTCTCAAAGGTCCTCAAATATTGCCAGCAGCAGGGCATCAAGGTGGTGCCGAGGGGCTCCGGCACCTCGCTGTCCGGCGGCGCGCTGCCGCTCGCCGATGGCGTGCTGCTCGGCCTCGGCAAGTTCAAGCGGATTCGCGAGATCGATTTCGACAACCGCGTCGTTGTCACCGAGCCCGGCGTCACCAACCTGGCGATCAGCCAGGCGGTCGCCCATGCCGGCTTCTATTACGCCCCGGATCCGTCGTCGCAGATCGCCTGTTCGATCGGCGGCAATGTCGCGGAGAACTCCGGCGGCGTGCACTGCCTGAAATACGGCATGACCACCAACAACGTGCTGGGTTGCGAGATCGTGCTGATGTCGGGCGAGATCCTGCGGATCGGCGGCAAGTCGGCCGAGAATGCCGGCTACGATTTGATGGGCATCATCACCGGTTCCGAGGGCCTGCTCGGCGTCATCACCGAGATCACGGTGCGCATCCTGCAAAAGCCGGAGACGGCGCGGGCGCTGATGGTCGGCTTCGCCGAGGTCGAGGCGGCCGGCGAATGCGTGGCTGCGATCATCGGTGCCGGCATCATCCCGGGCGGCATGGAGATGATGGACAAGCCCGCGATCCACGCCGCGGAGGCCTTCGTCCATGCCGGCTATCCGCTCGACGTCGAGGCGCTGCTGATCATCGAGCTCGACGGTCCGCAGGTCGAGGTCGATGAATTGATCAAGCGGGTCGAGGCGATCGCGCAGGGTTGCGGCTCGACTTCATGCCTGATCTCGACCTCGGAGGCCGAGCGCAATCTGTTCTGGGCCGGCCGCAAGGCCGCATTCCCCGCGGTCGGGCGCATCTCGCCGGACTATCTCTGCATGGACGGCACCATCCCGCGCGGCGCGTTGCCGAAGGCGCTGGCGCGGATTCGTGAGCTGTCGGAGAAATACGGCCTCGGTGTCGCCAACGTGTTCCACGCCGGCGACGGCAATCTGCACCCCCTGATCCTCTATGATGCCAACAAGCCCGGCGAGATCGAGAAGGCCGAGGCGTTCGGCGCCGATATCCTGCGCTGCTGCGTCGAGCTCGGCGGCGTGCTGACAGGCGAACATGGCGTCGGCATCGAGAAGCGCGATCTGATGCTGGAGATGTTCAGCGAGATCGATCTCAACCAGCAGCAGCGCCTGAAATGCGCCTTCGACGCCCAGGGCCTGCTCAACCCTGGCAAGGTGTTTCCGACCTTGCACCGCTGCGCCGAACTCGGCCGCGTCCACGTCCACGCCGGCAAGCTGGCGTTTCCGGATATCCCGCGGTTTTAGGGCGTGTGCGTCTCGCTTTCTATCCGCGTGCTTTGGGTTGCAATCAGACATGGTAGTTTCCGATCGGCGCATCCCGTGGACTGATCGATGGTCTTTCTCCTTGCGGTTGTTGGTCTGATCGTCATCGGCGTGAAGTGCGTCCACGAATGGCGTGCCTCGAAGGGCGATCTACCAAGGAAAGTTGTGGTCTGTATTGGCGGAGTTTGCGCGCTCTGCTTTCTGGCACAGTTCTCAATCGGTGCCCTCCCATCCGAATTTCTTGAGCATATTGAATTCCCGAATGCACCGGGCGGAGACCGCCTCACGGCGCCGGATGGCCGGGTCTTTATCGTGAGTGTGCCGCTCGCCCGTGTGCAGCGGTATGGCCCCGATGGCTTCGAGAAAGGCTTTATGTATCACCAGAAGGCCGACGGCTTTGCGGTGTCGCCATCGGGAAACATCTTGATTTGCACGCTGGGCAAGGTGTTGTTCACCTACGATCCGGATGGTTCCGAGATCCTGCCTCGGGGATCGTGCGAACAAGGATTTGGAGCTTCGCCGTCAACCTATTCGAGCCACGCCAGGGTCCCAGTCATTGCATTTAATTGGTTCTCGGCAGTCGCTGTGCCGCTTTGGCATCCAGTTGCGGCATGGTTGATCGCCGTCCTGACAGCCCTCCTTTACTGGCTCTTGGTGAAATCGCGACCTGCTTAGGTCGATCGGTAAAGTCTTCTGGATCATCCTTCCGATCCGATAACCTTAACCGATGCCTGCCACGGCAGGTGATCCGGCTGCCGCGGTGTGTCACTGCAATTGTCGCTTGCACCGTTTACACCGCCTTCAACTGTTGCTCGGTATTTTGCCGGGATGAACGCCTTTACCGACACATCGATGCCCAGCCTGGCCGATCAGCTGGCGCTTGCGCGCAATCGGCCGGCGGGTTTCGATTACATGCGGATCGTGCTGGCGGCGACGATCATCGGGCTGCACAGCCTGAACGTGACGCTCGGACTCGGCCAGGCGCTGCAAGTCCAGAGCACGCTTCGCATCGGCGTCGCGATGATCCTCGCGCTGTTCTTTGCCCTCAGCGGCTTCCTGGTGACGGCGAGCCTGCTCCGGTGCAAGAGCCTGATTTCCTTCCTCGGCCTGCGCCTGCTTCGGATCGGGCCGGCGCTTGCGGTCGAGACCACGTTGTCGGCGATCATCATCGGTTCGCTGTTCACCGAACTGCCGCTGGCGCAATATTTCGCCGACCCGAAATTCCACGCCTATTTCCTCAATATCATAGGCGACATCCAGTACGAATTGCCCGGCGTGTTCCTCAACAATCCGCTGCCGAAGCTGGTGAATTGCCAGCTCTGGACCGTGCCATATGAGCTGTGGTGCTACGTCATCCTGGCGCTGCTCGCGGTGACCGCGATTGCCTTCAACAGGGTGGCGTATCTCGCGTTCATGGTGATCGCCCAGATCGGACTGATCGGCTACGACATCTATCGCTGGGACGTGGTGCCGATCCAGCTTCGCCCCCATCTGCTGGTGTTTGCATTCCTTGCCGGCGTCGGTTTCTACCTCTGGCGCGACAAGGTGCCGTACAATCGGACCGTCTGCCTGTTCGCGCTGGTGCTGTGCGCCGCCGGCATGGCCACCGGACGCGGCGATGCGCTGGCTCCGGTGCCGGCCGCCTATGTCGCGTGCTATTTCGGCCTGATGAACCCACGGCGGAGCTGGATCGTGTCGTCGGGAGATTACTCCTACGGGCTCTATCTCTATGGCTTCGTCATCCAGCAATGCGCAGCCGCCTTCGGTCCGTTGCAGCACTGGTATCTGAACCTGCTGGTCAGCCTGCCGCTCTCTTTTGGCGTCGCGATGGCGTCCTGGCATCTGGTCGAGAAACATGCGTTGCGGCTTCGGGGCCGGGTCGAGGCGCTCGAGGCTGCGGCGCTGTCGCGGCTTTCGATCATGGGCTTCTGGCGAGGTTCGCCCGAGCGCAGTGAGCTGCGGGCTAACCTCGGTAACAGCAGCGCTTCGATCTGACCGAGCGCGCGGGAAGGCAATCCTCCCGCGCGCCATGGGTCAGAGCAGCGTGTACTGCGTCCGTTCGCGCTTGGCCAGCAGCGGCAGCGCCTGCTCCGCGATGTAGGTCTTGAAGTAGGCGCTCTCCGCATGCGCCTTGAACGCCGCTTCGTCCTGGAACAATTCGTAGAACAGGAATTGCGCCGGATTGTCCTTGCCGCGGCCGATCAGGAACAGCTTGGTGCCGGGGTCCTTCTGCGCCTCGGGCAGGAAGCCGTCGAGGATCTGCGCGACCTTGTCGGCCTGTCCTTCCTTGGCTTCCCATTGCGCCACGACCAGAAGGCCTGCTGTGTTGATCGCGTCGCTGATGGTTCTCGTGCTCATCGCATAGTGCTTCATGTGTCGTCCTCCGTTGCTTTGCTCCGATCGAGCTTGCGATCCGGCCCAGGGCGAAGCGCCGGCGATCGTCATGATCGCCGCGAGCGAGCCGATGGCCGATCGTCGGGTGAGCATCATCGTCGTGGTCGTGACTTCCGAACCTTTCATGATCGCCTCCAGATGCTTCCCGCCGAGCGACGTGCCGGCCGAACCGCGAGGCGAGAGATAGTGGATCGTCCGCCGCGCTCGGTTAGGCGGCGATCGAAGTGTCGATGTCGTGAACATTTCGACCATGATCGAAGCGTCACGGCAGCGCGGCGTGCGACAAGGGGATGATTTCGACCGATGACGGAGCCGGCCATGCAGACCATCGCACCTGAGCTTGCCGAGCTGGCCGCCCTGATCGCCGATCCCGGGCGGGCCGGCATCCTGTCGCGGCTGATGGACGGGCGCGCGCAGACCGCAAGCGAGCTGGCACGGGTCGCCGGCGTGACGCCGCAGACCGCGAGCTGGCATCTTGCCCGGCTGGTCGAGCGCGCGCTGCTCAAGGTCGAGCGGCGGGGCCCGCGCCGCTTCTACCGGCTCGCCACCCCGCTGGTTGCGCAAATGCTCGAGGGGATGATGACGGTTGCAGCGATCGATCCGCATCCGTCCCGCCCGCCGCCGCGGATCGATGCGGAGATGCGCCGGGCCAGGACCTGCTACGACCATCTCGCCGGCGAGCTAGGCGTCGCGGTCACCGAGGCGATGCGGGAACATGGCCATCTCGAGCTGGATCAGGAGGCCGGCGAACTGACCGCCTCGGGCCGCGCATTGCTCGGTGATCTCGGTATCGACCTCCGTGCGCCGGCGCGCAGCCGGCGGGTCCTGTGCCGGCCCTGCCTCGACTGGAGCGAGCGGCGTCCGCATCTGGCCGGGCGGGCTGGCGCCGCGATCGCCGACCTCGCATTACGGCGGGACTGGATCCGGCGCCGGCCGCAAGGCCGCTCCGTCGAGATCACCGAGGCCGGACTTGCCGCCTTCAGAGATCTGTTCGGCGCGCGCATTTGATTTCGGAGCCAAATTTCGATACCGCCTTGCGGGTGGAAACGCTCAAAGTCAGAGATATCAAGGATGTCGAAGAGGTGGTGCGCGCGGCGGTCGCCAGCGAGCAGCCGCTTGAAATCATCGGTCATGGATCGAAGCGCGCCATCGGCCATCCGATGGCGACCAATGCGATGCTCGACGTCTCGGTGCTGAATGCCGTCACGTCTTATGAGCCGAACGAGCTGATCATCTCCGTACAGGCCGGCGCACCGCTTGCCGACGTGCAATCCCTGATCGACGCCAAGAACCAGCAATTCGCCTTCGAGCCGATGGACACCTCGGTGCTGCTCGGTGGCGCCGGGGCCGGCACGATCGGTGGCATGATCGGCGTGGGCCTTGCCGGTCCTCGCCGCATCAAGGCCGGCGGCGCCCGCGATCACCTGCTCGGGGCGCACGCGGTATCCGGGTTCGGCGACAGCTTCAAGACCGGTGGGCGGGTGGTGAAGAACGTCACCGGCTACGATCTCTGCAAGCTGCTCACCGGTTCCTGGGGCACGCTCGCGGTCATGACCGAGGTGACGCTCAAGGTCATGCCGAAGCCGGAGGCCGAGCGCACGCTGCTGCTGCGCGGGCTTGATGACGTCACTGCCAACAAGGCGATGACCGCGGCGCTGGGCTCGCCCTTCGACGTCTCTGGCGCGGCGCATCTGCCTTTGCCGGCGTTACAGGCCGGGGCGGAGGCATTCGCCGGGTTTACAGGCCAGCCCGTGACGCTGGTTCGCCTCGAGGGCATCGCCGCCTCGGCGGCGCACCGAGCCGCGTCGCTGAGCCAGACCCTGTCGAGCTTTGGAACCGTCGATCGCCTGGAGGATGATGCGTCGGCCGCGCTGTGGCGCGCGCTGCGCGACGTCGAGCCGTTCGCCGCGAAGGGCGCACGCGGGACGTGGCCGGTGTGGCGCATCGTCTGTCCGCCGGCGGCGGGAGGCGGGCTCGGCGCGGCGCTGACGCGCGAGACCGGCGCCGAGGTGATCTACGACTGGGGCGGCGGGTTGATCTGGGCCGCGCTGCCGCCTGGTACCGACGCGCAGGCCGTGGCGGTGCGCAGTCAGGTCGCGGCGATAGGCGGCCACGCCACCTTGATCCGCGCCAGCGAGGATGTGCGCCGCAGCGTCGATGTGTTCCAGCCGCAGGCGGCAGGGCTTGCCGCGCTCGGCGAGCGGGTGCGGGCGAGCTTCGATCCGAGGTCGATCCTCAACCGGGGCCGGATGACGCGAGGCGGGGCTAAATGAAGACCGAGTTTTCCCTGGCGCAACTCGCCGATCCCGACATCAAGGAAGCCGACAAGATCCTGCGCGCTTGCGTGCATTGCGGCTTCTGCACCGCGACCTGCCCGACCTATGTGCTGCTCGGCGACGAGCTCGATAGTCCGCGCGGCCGCATCTACCTGATCAAGGAGATGCTGGAGAAGGACAAGCCGCCGACCGCGGACGTGGTCAAGCATATCGACCGCTGCCTGTCGTGCCTTGCCTGCATGACCACCTGTCCATCGGGCGTGAACTACATGCACCTCGTCGACCAGGCCCGGGTCAGGATCGAGCGGGACTACCAGCGGCCGCTGACCGAGCGGCTGCTGCGGTCGGTGCTGTCCTATGTATTGCCGCGTCCGGGCCTGTTCCGGATCAGTATGATCCTGGCCGGGCTCGCCCGCCCGTTCGCAGCCCTGCTGCCGACGCCGTCGGTCGGTGCGTCGAGCCCGGGCCTGCTGCGGCGGATCAAGGCAATGCTGGCGCTCGCGCCGCGCGCCCTGCCGCAGCCTGGACCGGCCGCGGGAACCGTGTTTGCGCCGATCGGCCGGCGGCGCGGCCGGGTCGCGCTGCTGCAAGGCTGCGCCCAGCAGGTGCTGGCGCCACGGATCAATCAGGCTGCGATCAACGTGCTGACCCGGCACGGCGTCGAGGTTGTGCTGGTCAAGGACGAGCAATGCTGCGGCGCGCTGACCCATCATATGGGCCAGGACGGCGACGCACTGGCGCGTGCCCGGGCCAACATCGGAGTGTGGCAAAGGGAAGCGGAGCAGAATGGCCTCGACGCCATTCTGGTGACGACCTCGGGCTGTGGGACAGTTGTCAAAGACTACGGCTACCTGCTGCGCGAGGACAAAGCATTCGCGGAGCCGGCCAAGCGAATCTCGGCGCTGGCAAAGGATATCACCGAGTATCTCTCCACCCTCGAGCTCGCGCCATCAACGCAGAACGGCGACGTCACCGTCGCCTATCACTCGGCTTGTTCGTTGCAGCATGGACAGAAAATCACTCAACTTCCGAAAGAATTGCTTTCCAAGAATGGATTCGTGGTGAAAGATGTGCCGGAGAGCCATTTGTGTTGCGGTTCGGCGGGGACCTACAACATTCTCCAGCCCGACATTGCGAGCAGATTGCGCGATCGCAAGGTCGCCAATATTGCGCTTGTCAAACCGGACATGATCGCTGCGGGCAATATTGGCTGCATGGTTCAGATTGCCGGCGGCACGTCAGTTCCTGTGGTGCACACGATTGAGCTTCTCGATTGGGCGACAGGAGGCCCCCGGCCAGGATTGAATTGATCGACTGCCATTCGAGCATGATCCGGACCTCAGCCTTGCCCTGACGCAGCGTGTCTGACGCAGCTTGTCTGACGCAATGGGTCTGAAGCAATGTGAAGGTCTGGCGCTTCCCTGCCACAGACGCGAAGCGATCGCGCGGCCATCATGCCCGACAAGCGAAGTGGAGCTGCCTCTCCCCGAGGCGCAGCCAACGTCCGGCAAGCGATCACTTCAATACGCCCGGTGGACTCGTATCAGCGGCAACAGGAGGACCACGATGGCGAAGTCGAAGAAGGCGAAGAAAAGCAAGAAGGCCAAAAAGGCCAAGAAGGCGGTAGCGGCCAAGAAGAAGTCGGCCAAGAAGTCCGCGAAGAAGTCGGCCAAGAAGGCTGCGAAGAAATCGGCAAAGAAGGCGGCGAAGAAGACAGCCAAGAAGGCTGCAAAGAAGTCCGCCAAGAAGGCTGCGAAGAAGGCTGCCCCGAAGCAAGCCGCGCCCAAGAAGGCTGCGAAGAAAGCTGCCAGGAAGAGTGCGCCGAAGAAGGCCGCCGCGCCGGTCGCTGCACCCGCGGCGCCCGAGCCTGCGCCGCAGCCGGCCGCGAGCTGGGCAACGCCGAGCCACGAACCGGCGCCGAGCTGGGGCACCTCCGAGGGCGAGCACCACTAGCCGAACCTGGACCAGGGTTCACCTGATCGAAAGCCGCAGCGGTCGCCGCTGCGGCTTTTTCCGTATCGACGGCTGTCCGTGGTTTTGCGGGGAAGGCGATTCGCGAGGGCATCGCCAGCGGCCTGTCGGATTCCAGTTCGCATCGTGCTCAACCGGGACGGGAGCCGTCAGACTTGTGGTGCAAATGCAACACCCGTCAACCAACGTGTGGCGAGACTGCCAGAACGCCCAAAAAGGCGGCAGATGCATGTCTTTTCGCCTTCTCCAAAATGGGGGTGCGTTTCAGATTGGATACACGCGATTTAGTTGCAGTCCGTTATCGCGCGCCCTTGGGGGGCACCGGAGCAGGGCTGTCTGGAAAGTAGATGGGGACCGTCATGAAGAAACTGGCTTTGTTAGCAACGGCGCTAGCAATGATTTCGAGCTCGGCAATGGCAGCAGACATGGCGGTGAAGGCCGTCAAGGCGCCGCCGCCGGCTCCGTTCGATCCCTGGGATATCGCCTTCGGCGCCGGCATCGTCAGCGACTACATCTTCCGCGGCGTCACCCAGTCGAACCACAATCCGTCGGTCACCGCCTATTTCGAGCCGCGCTACAACGTCAACAAGGACCTGCAGCTCTATATCGGTACCTCGACCGAGAGCATCTCCTTCGCCAACCGCGCCGCCGCTGAAGTCGACGTCTACGGCGGTATCCGCCCGACCTTCGGCGCCTTCGCCTTCGACATCGGTGTCTGGGGTTACCTGTATCCGGGCGGGACCTGCTACTACGGCGCTGCGACCGACACCGCGGGCAAGCCGCTCGGCGCCGACTGCGCCGCCAACTTCCTGCTGAACGGCAACGTGATGAAGAAGGACGTCTCGTTCTTCGAAGTCTACGGCAAGGCGACCTGGACCATCAACGACAGCTGGGCGTTCACCATCAACGAGTACTACTCGCCGAACTTCCTCAACACCGGCGCCTGGGGCAACTACTCGTCGATCATCGGCAAGTACACCGCGCCCAGCACCGTGTTCGGCACCAGCGGCGTCGGCATGTATGTGTCGGGTGAGTTCGGCCGGCAGTGGCTCGGCACCTCGGACAGCTTCTACGGCGTCCCGGCGTTCCCGAACGGCATCAAGTACGCCGACTACAACACCTGGAATATCGGCATCGGCTTCACCTACAAGGTGTTCACGCTCGACCTGCGCTATTCCGACACCGACCTGTCGAAGGGCAATTGCAGCGCCTTCACCAGCGACTTCACCGCCGGAGGAACCACCAACGTCACCCCGATCAATCCGGGCGGCACTGGCTCCAACTGGTGCGGCGCGGCCGGCATCGCCAAGCTCTCGGTCGACCTGACCGCGATGTCCAACCTGAAGTAATTTCCTCGTCCGAGGATCGAGGGGCGGCAGAGCGATCTGCCGCCCTTTTTGTTTTGTGCGGCTTTGCTGTCGTCGGCCAGTTCCGCGGCGTCGATTTCACCTCTCCCAAGGGAGAGGTGAACCGTGCCTATGGCCCTCACTCCGCTCGCCTACGACGCGGCGACCTTGACCGCGTCGCGCACGGTGAAGCGATCGCCGTCGCGGACCAGCGCGACGTTGCGCTGATGGAAGGCTTCGAGGGTCGAGCGGTGGCCGATCGACACCACCGTGGTGTCGGGCAGCTTCTCGGCGATCAGGCTGTACAGCGCGGCTTCCGAGGGTTCGTCGAGCGAGGCGGTCGCCTCGTCGAGGAACAGGAATTGCGGAGCATGCAGCAGCGCGCGGGCGATGCCGAGCCGCTGTTGCTCGCCGAGCGACAGCATCCGGTTCCAGTGCGCCTCTTCCTCGAGCCGCGCTGCGAGCTGCGGCAGGCCGACGGCGACGAGGACATCGCGGACCCGTGCCGTGTCGAATTGCGCAGCTTCGCCCGGATAGACGATGGCACTATGCAGCGACCCGATCGGCAGATAGGGACGTTGCGGCAGCGTCATCAGCCTGGCATCGGATGGGATCTCGACCGCGCCGCTACCGAACGGCCAGATGCCGGCCACGGCGCGGAACAGCGTCGACTTGCCGGCGCCGGAGGGGCCGGTCACCAGCGTCCGCTCGCCGGGACGGAAGGAGAAGCGCTCGGCCGCGACCAGCGGTGTGCCGTTCGGCAGCTTGACCAGGAGCTGCGGCAGGGTGATCGCGGCGCCGGAGGCGAGCTTTTCATGGATTGCGGCGGGATCGTTCGCAAGCTTCTCGGCGGCCCCGATCGAGTGCTCGAAGCCGTCGAGACGGGCAATCGTGGCGCGCCATTCGGCCAGGGTCCGGTAGGCCGAGACGAAGAACGAGAGCGAGTCCTGGACCTTGCCGAATGCCTCGACGATCTGGATCAGGGCGCCGAGCTGCACCGTCTTGCTGGTGAAATAGGCCGGCCCTGCGAGCGCGAACGGAAACACCACCGACGCCTGCGCATAGCTTCCCGTGAAGGCGGTCAGCCGCTTGGTCCGTCGCATGATGTCGTACCAGTTGCCGATCACCCGACCGAAACGCGCCGACAGCCGCTCGCGTTCGGCCGGCTCGCCCTTGAGCAGGGCAATCTGCTCGGAGTTCTCGCGCACCCGCACCAGGTTGAAGCGGAAGTCGGCTTCCAGTCGCTGCTGGTCGAAGCTGAGATTGACCAGCGGCGAGCCGATCCACTGCGTCAGCGCCGTTCCGATCACCGCATAGATGATTGCGGCCCAAACCAGATAGCCCGGAATCGAAACGTCGACGCCGAACAGCAGCAGCGGCAGGACCGCCGACAATCCCCACAGGATCACCACGAAGGAGGCGAGCGAGACGACCGCGTTCAACAGCCCGATGCTGATCCCCAGCGTCTGGCCAACGAACAGCTTGACGTCGTCGGTGATGCGCTGGTCGGGGTTATCGGCGGCGTCGCCGGCAAGTTGCATGCGGTAGTGGTTGCCGCCACGCATCCATTCGCGGAGATATTTGCCGGTCATCCAGTTGCGCCAGCGGATCTGCAGCCACTGGTTCAGATAGAGCTGATAGATCTGAAGCACCACCGACGCCGTCGCGATCAGGGTGAACACCAGCAATTCGCGCTTGAACGTGCTCCAATCCTTGTCCTGCATCGCGGTGTAGAAGCGATTGCGCCACTGATTGATCAGCACGTCGAGCCCGACGGATACCAACTCCATCGCAATCAGCGTGGCAAGCAGGATACGGCCTGCCCATTTGTCCTCGGAGTTGAAATAGGGCGAGGCGATGCGCCACACCGTCGCGAGCGTCGAGCGGATGTTGTTCACAGATTATCGTCTCCGGGGAATGGCCAGCAACGGCCTTAAGAATCGGGACAATCTAAGGGGTTCTCGACTAAAGTCGTAGAACTGGCATGCAAGCGTTGGCTTGTCCCGACGATCGAGTCAACCCTAGCATGACGACAACGGCGAGGGGCGGGGGACCTTCGTTTTTTCGCGAGGATGTGAGCGATCCTTACCGATCGTTCATTCGCGAGCCGGGGCTACAGACTTTTCACGACGGACTCCCGCGATCGCACCAGCGCGCCTGCCTGCACCGAGGCCGGCGCGCTGCATAAGAAGCATGGGGAGGACCCGAGATGAACACCTGGAATCAAATCTACAATCCATTGGGCAATGCGGGGCTATCGACGTTGGCTGCCGCCATTCCCGTGGTCACGCTGCTGGTCCTGATCGCCAGCGGCAGGGTCAAGGCGCATATCGCGGCGATCATCGCCGTCATCGTCACCAACCTGATCACGATCTTCATCTTCACGATGCCGGCAAGCATGTCGATCCGCGCATCGGTCCTCGGCATCGTGACCGGGTTCTTTCCGATCGGCTGGATCGTGCTCAATGTCATCTTCCTCTACCAGGTCACGGTGAGGTGCGGGAAGTTCGAGCTCTTGAAGCGCGCGGTCGGCGGCGTCACCGAGGATCGCCGGTTGCAGCTGTTGCTGATCGCGTTCTCGTTCGGCGCCTTCTTCGAGGGCGCCTCGGGCTTCGGTACGCCGGTCGCGATCACCGGCGCGGTGCTGATCGGGCTCGGCTTCTCGCCGCTCGCAGCCTCCGGCCTGTCGCTGATCGCCAATACCGCGCCGGTCGCGTTCGGCGCGCTGGGCACGCCGATCCAGGGCCTCGCCTCGGTCACCGGGCTCGATCCCTACATCCTCGGCGCGATGGTCGGCCGGCAATTGCCGCTGTTCTCGTTGATCGTGCCGTTCTGGGTGGTGTGGGCGTTCGCGGGCTGGCGCGGCATGAAGGAAGTGTGGCCGGCGATCCTGGTCACCGGCGTGTCGTTTGCGATCCCGCAATATGTGATCTCGAACTACATCAATCCGTGGATCGTCGACATCGGGGCGTCACTGATCTCGATGGGCGCCCTGATCCTGTTCCTGAAGGTCTGGCAGCCGCAACAGCTCTGGCTGTCGCCGAAGCTGCGCGGCCGCGATGAATCGGCGGCGACGATGCAGGCCGCACCGCCGCTCGACAAGACGCCGCTGACCCAGGGCGAATTGTGGAGCGCGCTGCTGCCGTGGATCATCGTCTGCATCCTGATGCTGGTCTGGGGCAACGGCGCCTTCAAGACCTGGGCCAACGCCAACTTCGTCTGGAACTATCCGGTCCCCGAACTCGACAAGCTGATCTTCAAGGTGCCGCCGGTGGCCGCCAAGCCGACGGCGGAAGGCGCGGTGTTCGCGTTCACCTGGCTGTCGTTCACCGGCACCGGCATGCTGATCGCGGCGATCATCTCGGGTCTCCTGATGGGCTTCTCGCCGCTCAAGCTGATCGCCGAATATGGCCGCACCATCCGCCTCTGCGCGATCTCGCTGATCACGATCTCGGCGATGCTGGCGATCGGCACGCTGACCCGGCTGTCCGGCGTCGACGCCACCCTCGGTCTCGCTTTCGCGGCGACCGGCGTGCTGTATCCGTTCTTCGGCACCTTGCTCGGCTGGCTGGGCGTGGCGCTGACCGGATCGGACACGGCCTCCAACGTGCTGTTCGGCAATTTGCAGAAGATCACCTCCGAGCAGCTCGGCCTGTCGCCGATCCTGATGGCGGCGGCGAACTCGTCCGGCGGCGTGATGGGCAAGATGATCGACGCGCAATCGATCGTGGTCGCCTCGACCGCGACCAACTGGTACGGCCACGAGGGCTCGATCCTGCGCTACGTATTCCTGCACTCGATCGTGCTGGCGTGCCTGGTCGGCCTGTTCGTGACGTTGCAGGCCTATGTCTATCCGTTCACGGAGATGGTGCTGAAATAACCCGGCGCGGCGTCGCCCAAACGACAATCCCCGCGGGTGCGAGCCCGCGGGGATTTCGTTTGTCGCGCATCTTTTCCCGCGCCGCCAAGCTGGCCAATCGCAGCCTCGTCCCATACAAGGGCGGCGTCGCAATTGCTGGGAATGAATGGCATGAGTTCGATGAAGCGGATCTTGAACGGCGGCATGGCGGCGCTGGCGCTGGTCGCAGCGGCGCTTGCCGCGGTTCCGGCCAAGGCCCAGGAGGAGTTCCCGTTCGGCTTCGTGATGACGCTCGACGCCGCGCGCATGCCGGGCTCGAAACGGATTCCCTCGATCGAGGTCGGCGACAATGGCGAGGTGATCCTCGAACTGTGGTGCGACGGCGGCAAGGGCCAGTTCTCGGTTGCCGGCAACACCATCGTGTTCGTTCCCGGCGCGATGGAGAACCGCAGTTGCACGCCGGACCGCGCGCAGGCCGACAAGGACCTGCTCGCGGCGCTTGGCGACATGACGAGCTGGCGGCGCCAGGGTGATCAGGTCACGTTCATCGGCAGCAGGCAGCTGCGCTTCGTGATCAACAGCAACTAGAGCCGTTTCGTCCGCTCAGGGCGTCGCGATCAATCCGCTCGCGGTGGCGACGATCCAGCGGTTGCCCCAGCGCACGATGGAATCGACCCGCCCCAATCCTGGCACCAGGTCGCCGCGCGCGGCCATCTTGACGCCGTCCGGTCCCTCCAGCACGGCGGTGCCGTCGCGGACTTCGACCACCGACCATCCGGGGATGGTGCTCGGCCGCGTCTCCGGTCCCGCTGCAAGCTGCGGCTTCGAGCCGAGCGCGGCGGCTTGCGCGCCGAGCGTGGTCGGAGCGGCGCCGAGCACTTGCGGGCGCGGATTGACGACGGTCTTGGGAATGCTGCCGGTGACCGACGGCTCGGCGGAGGCGGTCCGGCGCGGGGTTTCGCTCTTTCGGCTCGGCGGCGCCTCCGCGACGTGCGGGGCGGGCGCTTCCTTCTGGGCCACCGGGATCGGCGCGGCGCCAGCGAAGTCGTGCCAGTTGGCGCCGCCGGTCCAGCCGAGCACGAAGCTCGCGGCGAGCGCGGTGGCTGCCAGCAGCGCGGTGCCGATCCGATCGGCGAACGGCTCCCGCAGCAGCAGGGCGGCGTCATGATTTTCGCCTGAAACATCCCAGAGGTCTGCCGTCTGCACCGGCGAATGACCCTCCGTCGCATCTGTTGGCCAGATGCTCGCAGCACTGATCGGCTCGCGGTCTTGCATGGCGTGACCTGTGTTCGGTGCGACGATGATGATCCTCGAAACTGAATCGAGCCTTAATTTTCGGTGACCGAACTGCGGCAGCACGAAGCCTTTTGGTCGCAGGTACCCGTAGATTGACGGGAAAGCGGCGCCGGCCGACAGTTGCGGCGACAATCCCTCCAGCCGGCGCCTGGTCGTGTCCGAGATCCGCAAGCCCGCGATCAGCATCGCTCCCGAAGACCCAAGGCAGCCGGAGGTCCGGCAGCTGATCGCGATGTCGGATGACTATCTGGTGGCGCTGTATCCGTCCGCCAGCAATCACCTCGTCGGCGTCGTGGCGCTCGCGGCTCCCAGCGCGGTGTTTCTGGTCGCGCGCGTCGACGGCGAGGCGCTTGGGGCGATCGCGTTCCGGCCGATCGCGCCTGATCACGCGGAGATGAAGCGGATGTTCGTGCGCGCCGACGCGCGTGGACGGGGGCTTGGCCGTCGTTTACTTGAGGCGCTGGAAGACGCGGCGCGCAGCCGGCAGATCACGCGCATCAGCCTGGAGACCGGCATCCGGCAGCCCGAGGCGATCGCGCTCTATCGCGCCTCGGGTTACCGGGAGTGCCCGCCGTTCGGCAGCTACGCGCCCGATCCGCTCAGCCTGTTCATGACCAAGCATCTCTGAGCCCGGCGCGCAGCGGTCGTTTCCGGACGTCGTCTCCGCAAACCGGGTCGCCGCCGCAATCGCGCGCGGCTATAGCGGTTGCATGCTCGATTTCGCCGCACAGTATGCAGCCTTTCAGCGCCGCGATCCGGCCTGGGACGGCGTCGTGTTCGTCGCGGTCAAGACCACGGGCGTGTATTGCCGCCCAGTGTGTCGGGCGCGCACGCCGCTCGCGCGCAATGTGCGGTTCTATGGCAGCGCGGCGTCGGCCGAGCGCGCCGGCTTCCGGCCTTGCCTGCGCTGCCGCCCGGAGGCGGCTCCGTTCTGCCCGGCATGGAAGGGCACCAGGACGACCGTCGAGCGCGCGCTGGCGCTGATCGAGCAAGGTGCGCTCGATCGCGGCAACGTCGCGGCGCTTGCCGATCGGCTCGGCGTCGGCGCGCGGCATCTGTCGCGATTGTTCGCCGAGCATCTCGATGCCTCGCCGTTCCAGGTCGCACTTTCGCTGCGCGTGCAGCGTGCCAAGCGGCTGATCGACGGCGGCGATCTTCCGCTCGCGCTGGTGGCGCAACGCGCCGGCTTCTCCAGCACCAGGCGCATGAATGCCGCCTTCACAAAACTTGATGGCCGCTCGCCCGCCTCGCTACGTCGGAGGGCGGGCACCACGATGCAATGAACCTCAACGGAGACCCGCAATGGCCAAGAGCTACGGCACTGTCAGTACGGAACAGAAACAGCAAATGAGCGGCCTCGAGTTCGTGCAGGGATTGGCTTCCGGCGCGCTGCCGCTCAACACCATCGCGCGCACCCTGGGTTACGACGTCGCCGAGGCCGAACGCGGCCGCGTCGTCGTCACGCTGCTGCCGACCGATGCGCATCTCAATCCGGCGGGCACCGTGCATGGCGGTCTCACCGCGACGCTGCTCGACAGCTGCATGGGTCTTGCGGTGCAGTCGATGCTCGACGCCGGCACCAGCCAGACCACGCTCGAGTTCAAGATCTCGCTGGTGCGGCCGATCACGCCGGAGACCGGCCCGATCCGGGCCGAAGGCCATGTGCTCAATTGCGGCCGCCGTGTCGGCACCGCCGAGGGCAGGGTCACCGACGACAAGGGCCGGCTGCTCGCCCACGGCACCACGACGTGCCTGATCTTCCAGGCTTGAGCCAGATCCGCTGCGGAGCAATTGCGCCTGCATCGCGTGGTGCGATGCAGGCGCAATGATATTTGGAATCCGTCCAGCGAGGGCGCGTCTTAGAGACCTTCAAGTTCGCCAGGCCGATCGATTGCGCTACCCGAACGCGCAACAAGCGCGTTCGGGAGTTGTGATGCGATCGTCGATCAAGCCGTGGGATCCGGCCGTGCTCAGCGCGGCCCCTCCGGATATCCCGACATGTTGTTCCAGCCGGCAGGCAACTCGCCGCCCGGCCGTGCCGCGGGGCCGGCGTGTTCGGGCAGGCGGATCAGGCCGAGTTGCAGCATGGCGGTGATCGCGTCCTCCTGTCCGAGCTCTTCGGCGATCCGTCCCTCCCGCACGCGCAGCACGGTGGTGCCGGTGAACCTCATCTGGCGACCCGAAGCCGCGGGAAGCGAGCCGAGGCGGAAGTCGCTGAATGCAGGTCCGGTGTGGGTGCCGCCGCCTTCCCAGCGGCCGACCACGAGATCGTCTTCCGCGACGAGATCGCCGACGCCCCAGAAATTGAGATCGGGAAACGCTTCGCGAAACTCGGTCATGAATTTCGTGACGGCGGCGCGGCCGCGCTTCGGTTCATGCATCGGGTAGTGCACGACGATGTCGGCGGTTGCGAGCTCGTTGATGATGCGCGGATTCCAGGGATTGCCCCAAAATTCCTTGAACCATCGGCCGACCACGTTCTTGTTGTCCTCTGACATCTGCTCGTCTCCTTTTGCGCATTGCCGGTATCGTGGCCGGCGTGGTGTCGATGCGCGCAGTCAACATTCACAGAGCTGCGTCGGACACCCGATTCCAGATCGGGCGTGCGATCACGACCGAATCGAAATTCCGCTTTGCCGATATGCCGCTTGGCGCAAGTCTTCGGGTGCCATGGCGCAATCGGGAAACGGGTGGTTCGCAGAGCACGAACGCGAAATCGTGTTGGCATGAATACAGGAGACGATCATGCGCAAATTCCATTCGATTGCCGCGCCGTGCGGCGACGGGCTCAGGCCCGAATTGCAGGCGCTGTTCGAGCGCCTTGCGATCGATCCACATTCCGAACTGTTCGTCAGGGACGACGGGATGCTTCAGTGCGGCCCGGATCCTGCTGCGGAGACAGCAAGCAAGAGACACGCGAATGTCGTCCCGCTGCCGAACCGGGCGGCCTGACTCGGCCGACCGTGAGCTACACGGAGCTGCGCGTGAGCAGAAGGAAGAGGAGGCAGAAGCCGAGGATCGTGAATGGATAGAGCAGGATCAGCATCACTGACGCCATCATGACCTCGCCACGGACGTCGAAGAAGAACGGCGCAAGCTCAAACGGCATCACCACGCCGATGCCGGCGCTGATACTCCCGATCGTCACCAGCAGCCCGCGGAATTCGGGCCTGTCGTGTCGCACGGTGCCGGCGAAGAAGAAGCAGGTGATGGTTGCGGCGACAAAGACCGCCTCGGTCACGCGTATCAGCGTGACCGGCCAGTCGTTCCCCGGGACGAGATAGCCAAACACAAACAGCATGCCGACCCCTCCGGACGGGATTGTGCTGAAGCGCAGTCCCTAGAGCCTTTTCCGTTCCGATTGAATTGGAACGGGGCCTCTAGATTCTTGTTTTGACGCGTTTTCTTGACGCGAACCGGCGTCCACTTCGTTGGAAAGCGCTCTAGCGCCACACCGACTTGTCGGCGTCCCAGCGCTGGCCCTTGAACTCCCTGAGCAGCGCGTCGATCGCGCCGTTGTCGTCCTTGGTCTCGCTGCCTTCCTCGTCGCTGCTGGAATCGTCGGAGAGATTGAGCTTGGCGCCGGCGCTGTCGTCCGAGGTCGAGACGGTGGGGCTCGAGACCCACAGCATCAGCCGGTCCGAGCTGCCGGGCTTGTCCGGCGAGACGAGGGCGGTGACCTCGTAATTCTGGGTGAGGCTGAGCGCGGGAAACACCGGGCTCGGCCGTTTCAGCACCAGCTTGAGCTTGCCGGTGTTGGCGTTCCAGGTTGCCGAGGCAGGCTTTGCCGCGAGCGTCTTCGCCAGCACGCCCGCGATCGCCGACGCGAGCTTGTCCTTGTTGATCTTGTCGCCGTCGCGCCAGTCGGCGGCGGCAAAGCGGATGGTGCGATCCATCTCGACCACGCCGCTGGTCCAGCCGGCCGCGGTTACGCCGGGCGCTGCTTTCGCCTTGGCGAGCAGCGCGCTTGCGTGTTCGGGATCGACCGTGAGGTTGATGGTCTGCTCGCCGGCGCGCATCGCGTCGCAGGTCACCGCCAGGCTTGAGGTGCCGATCTCGACGGCCTCGCCGCGCAGGCCCTTGAGGAAATCCGCCACCGCATCCAGCTTCACGCGCACGCCGATCGATTCCGGCGAGACGTCGGTGAAATCCTTCGGCTGCGCCGTGATGCCGTCGTCGGTGCCCTGGTTGTCCTGGAATTCCTTCTCGCTGAGGTCGGAATTGTCAGACGAGGCGACCTCGGTCACGGTCTGGCCGATCGTGATCTGGCCGCGGAACTCGAAGCCGTCACCGCTCTGCTTGCGATTCAGCTTGACGGTGATCGGCTGCTTGTCGACCACGCTCTGCGCCGTGCCCGAGAGAGTCTGGCCATTGACGGCGAGATTGGCGACGAAGCGGTCCTTGCGGCCGGAATTCCTGTCGGTGGGATAACACAGGTCGAGCACCGCCGCGGTCACGGTCTTGCCTTGGCGGGTTTCCTTCAGGACGACGTCGGCGTTGCCGTCCATTAGGCCGTCGATCGAGGTGAAATAGCGCGTCTCGGGTCCATTGGCCGGCGCCGCCTTCGATTGCAGCTTGATCTGGGCAACAGCAGGCGCCGAGGCGACGGCAAGTCCGAGCAGCAGGAGCGGGAGCGCGCGCATACGATAAGTCCTCGAAGGGCAGAATCGGTTCCGTCGTAACTAGCAAACCTCCGTGTCATTGGCCAAAAAAGAAGGCCGCCTAACGGCGGCTATCAATTTCGAGCGACCTGACGATCGGCACTGTCGCGACCGGGCGTGGCCGTCCGACGGACGATGTCGCTTCCATGACAAACGGAGGCGGCTTCGCGTCACGCGCGGGCGTCGGGTTCCTCGCCGTTCTCCAGCCGGCCGCGCAGCGTGCTCACGATCCGGCTCACGGTTTCGATGTCCTTGATCGACAGCCCGTCGGCGAGGCCGTTCACCCAGGGCAGTTGCAGGCGCATCGCGGCGTCGAAAGCCTGCTGTCCCTTGCCGGTCAGCACCACGAGCTGGGCGCGGCGGTGATGCGGATTGGTCTCGAATGCGACCAGCCCGTCCCGTTCGAGGTCGTTGACGATCCGCTGCACGTTCTGTCGGGCGGCGCCGAGGTCGCGCGCCAGCCAGGCGACCGGTTGCGCCCGCTCTGCGGCGACGATGGCGCCGAGGATCTGCCAACGCGCGCTGGTCAGCCCGAGCCCGGCCACCAGCCGGTCACCTGAGGTGAACAGCAGGCTGTTGAGCCTGAACAGGTCGGGAATCAGGCTGCTCAGGACTTCGCCTGCCGGGGTTCGCTTGGTCTGGGGCATTTGTCACCATGAAGGTATATTGACATCATAATGTCAATATCTACATGTATCCATCATCACGGAATGACATCATAGCACCATATCGACGGAGCCAACCATGCCGCAGATGCGTCCCCTCGACCCCGCATTCCCGATCGACCGCCAGCTCGCGGTCGACGCCAGCAATGTCGTGCTCGTCAATCTCTTCACGCTCGATGCGGCCGATGAGGACAGCTTCCTGAAGGCTTGGCAGGACGACGCCGCCATCATGAAGCGGCAGCCCGGCTTCATCTCGACCCAGCTGCACCGCGCGATCGGCGACAGCCCGGCCTACCTGAACTACGCGGTCTGGGAATCCACCGCCGCCTTCCGCGCGGCGTTTGCGAACCCCGAGTTCAGGGCCAAGCTCTCGGCCTATCCGGCCTCGGCGGTGGCATCGCCGCATCTGTTCCAGAAGGTCGCGGTGTCGGGCGTGTGCGTGGCGTAGATCGGATTGACATGAAGTTGAACCGGTAGGGCGGATTAGCCGAAGGCGTAATCCGCCGTTCGCGGAGAGATGCGGCGGATTACGCTTCGCTAATCCGCCCTACGATCTGCGATGTGCGCCGCGTAACTCAACTCTGAACCAGCATGCTAACGCCGAGCGTGGCAGTGGCAGCCAGAAAGGCTATGTCGAGAAATCGCAGCGGCGCTTTCGGACGATGACCGGCCGCACCGGCAACGATGCAATACAGGCCATAGGCTGCTGCGAGGACGATGAACGTGAGCGTCTGCTTGAACCAGAACGTCACGACGACCGCGAAATCATCGATGCTGTCCTGGGCATAAGCGCCCAACGCGAGCACTGCGCCGATCGCGTAGAACAAGGTCAGCGTTGTCGTCAGTGACTTGGCGTCGCGGGACATCAGACGGTCCTTACCTCTCGAGCGTCATCAAATTGCAAAAAAGAAGGCCGCCCGGAGGCGGCCTTCGATCTCGATGCGGAGGTGCGGAGCAGGCTCAGAAGCCGCCCATGCCGCCCATTCCACCCATGCCGCCGCCGCCCGGCATCGCCGGCGCCGCGTCCTTCGGCACTTCGGCGACCATGGCCTCGGTGGTCACCAGCAGGCCGGCGACCGAGGAGGCGTCCTGCAAGGCGGTGCGCACCACCTTGGCGGGGTCGATGATGCCCTTGTCGACCATGTCGACATAATCCTCGGTCTGGGCGTCGAAGCCGAAGGTCTCCGACTTGTTCTCGAGGATCTTGCCGACCACGATCGAGCCCTCGACGCCGGCGTTCTCCGAGATCTGGCGGATCGGAGCTTCCAGCGCCTTGAGCACGATGTTGATGCCAGCCTGGACGTCGGCATTCGGGTTGGTGAGACGGCCGACCGCCTTCTTGGCGCGCAGCAGCGCGACGCCGCCGCCCGGCACGATGCCTTCCTGCACCGCGGCGCGGGTCGCGTTCAGCGCGTCCTCGACACGGTCCTTCTTCTCCTTGACCTCGACCTCGGTGGCACCGCCGACCTTGATGACGGCAACGCCGCCGGCGAGCTTGGCAAGGCGCTCCTGAAGCTTCTCACGGTCGTAGTCCGAGGTGGTTTCCTCGATCTGCGCCTTGATCTGACCAACGCGGGCGTCGATGTCCTTCTTCTTGCCGGCGCCCTTGACGATCGTGGTGTTCTCCTTGTCGATCACGATCTTGCCGGCGCGGCCGAGCATGTTGACCGTGACGTTCTCGAGCTTCATGCCGAGGTCGTCGGAGATCAGCTGACCGCCGGTCAGGATCGCGATGTCCTCCAGCATCGCCTTGCGGCGATCGCCGAAGCCCGGCGCCTTGACGGCGGCGACCTTGAGCCCGCCGCGCAGGCGGTTGACCACCAGGGTCGCCAGCGCCTCGCCCTCGACGTCTTCGGCGAGGATCAGGAGCGGACGGCCGGACTGCACCACGGCTTCCAGCACCGGCAGCATCGCCTGGAGGCCGGACAGCTTCTTCTCGTGCAGCAGGATGTAGGCATCCTCGAGCTCGGCGGTCATCTTCTCGGCGTTGGTGATGAAGTAGGGGCTGAGGTAGCCGCGATCGAACTTCATGCCCTCGACGATGTCGACCTCGGTCTCGAGCGACTTGTTCTCCTCGACGGTGATGACGCCTTCGTTGCCGACCTTCTGCATGGCCTGCGCGATCATCTTGCCGATCGCGGTGTCGCCATTGGCCGAGATGGTGCCGACCTGGGCGACTTCGGAGGAGGCGGCGACCGGCTTGGCGCGCTTCTCGATGTCCTTGATCACGGCGGCGACGGCGATGTCGATGCCGCGCTTGAGGTCCATCGGGTTCATGCCGGCAGCGACCGACTTGGCACCCTCGCGGACGATGGCCTGGGCCAGCACGGTCGCGGTGGTGGTGCCGTCACCGGCGGTGTCGTTGGTCTTGGAAGCGACCTCGCGCAGCATCTGCGCGCCCATGTTCTCGAACTTG
>NZ_DDOP01000060.1:36770-45894 GCF_002341725.1 Bradyrhizobium sp. UBA2491 | reverse complement strand
GCCCATGTTCTCGAACTTGTCGTCGAGCTCGATCTCCTTGGCGACGGTGACGCCGTCCTTGGTGATGCGGGGAGCGCCGAAGCTCTTCTCGATGACGACGTTGCGGCCCTTGGGGCCGAGCGTCACCTTGACGGCGTTGGCGAGCACGTCGACACCGCGCAGCATGCGGTCGCGGGCGTCTCCGGCGAATTTTACGTCCTTGGCAGCCATTGTTTTGAACTCCTGGGAAAGGCGTCATCCTGAGGAGCGGGCCCTGGCCCGCGTCTCGAAGGATGGTTGTGGGGCTCACCCTTCGAGACGGCAGCTTCGCTGCCTCCTCAGGGTGACGGAGAGGGTGTGATCAGGCCAGCACGCCCATGATGTCGGACTCCTTCATGATCAGGAGTTCCTGGTTGTCGAGCTTGACCTCGGTGCCCGACCATTTGCCGAACAGCACGCGGTCGCCGACCTTGAGGTCGATCGGGATCAGCTTGCCGGCTTCGTCGCGGCCACCCGGGCCGACGGCGACGATCTCGCCCTGGGAGGGCTTTTCCTTGGCCGAGTCCGGAATGATGATGCCGCCCTTGGACTTCTCCTCGGCATCGATACGCTTGACCACGACGCGGTCATGCAGGGGGCGGAAGGTGGATTTAGCCATGACGTTCCCTCTTGGAAGCTCGGTTTCAGGTCCGGTTCATCGAGACTGGTGTTGAATGCCGGTCCGGTCGGCGCCAGGCGGAACGCCTGGCGCATTTAGCAATCGTGGTACAAGAGTGCTAATTGTGCGCCGGGAAATATGGCCTGCCGGGTTTCCTGTCAAGCAAACGAGGTCAAGGCCCAAATCTGGTTAAGGCCTTGGTGAGGCCAATATAGGATGGTGGACCAGAAACCAAATCGTAGCGATGACGTAATTTTGTCAGACGTCATTGCTCCGCCTTAAGTTTTACGCTTGGCTGTAGGACGGGTGCGGCCGGGAAATTGTCGGGGGATGCATATGATAAGGTCACTCAACGCGCGATTGGTCGCACGGTTCGCGGCTGTCTCGGCGCTGACGACACTCTTGGGGGCGTGCGGCAGCATGAGTCTGCCGTCATTGTCCTCGAACACCGAGCCGGCTCCCACCGAACCTGGCGTGGCCCCGGAGATGCCCGCGAGCATCCGCGCCGACGAGATCGTCGGCCGTTGGGGTCTCGCCTCGTTCCAGAATCCCGCCGACCGCGCCCGCACCGAGGCCGCCGCCCGCGGCCAGTGCAAGCAGCCCTACGTGATCGGTGCCGGCCAGAGCGGCGGCGTCATCATGCATCTGGCCGACCAGGCCACCCCGCAGGAACTGCGCCTCAAGGGTTCCCCGAGCGGCAAGAACTATATCGGCCCGCCCGGCCCGACCCCCGGCGAGCAGGACCGCGAGATCATCTCGTTCGACGGCCGGGTCATGATCACCCGCTTCGTCGACAAGGACGCCGCCACCCGCTACGGCAACATGGTCTACGTCCGCTGCGCGCCGCGGGCGTAAAGGCGAGAGCTTAGCTTCCAACCGACCTGGAGCCGCATAGTCGGTTCGCCTCTCCCCTCGTGGGAGAGGCCGGATTGCATCGCAAGATGCAATCCGGGTGAGGGGCGTTTCTCCGCGAGTCTAAATCTGTCATTTGAGTTCGCGGATAGGGGAGAAGGGAAGGGGAGCGGCGAACTGCCGAAACAAAAACGCCGGCCCTCAGGACCGGCGTTTCGTCTGTGTCCAGATAGACCTCAATTGAACATCGCGTCGATGTCGTCCTGCGAGGCGTGGCCGGCGTCGCCGTCGAGCTTCGGGCCGTTGAGCAGGCGGGCGTCGCCCTCGCGGGTGTCGACGATCGCGGGGACGTGCGACTTGATGGCGTCGACGCCGCCCCAGATGTTCATCATCTCGTTGATGTGCTGTTCGATGAACTTCATCGTCTGCATCACCTTGCTGATGCGCTGGCCGGTGAGGTCCTGGAAGTTGCAGGCCTCGAAGATCGCGACCACGCGTTCCTGGATGTCCTCGCTGAGCAGCTTCTGCTGATCCGGCGTGACGTTCTTGGCCAGCGCGGTCGCGGCCTGGTCGATCGCTTCCACCGCTTCGAGGATCTGCTGGGTGGCCTGTTCGGTGCCGCCGACCACTGCGCCGAGCTCGCCATTGACCTTGGCCATCTCCTCGCCGTTGAAGCTCTTGCCGTGCAGCACGGCGATCTCGCGCTTGGTGCGGCTGATCGCGTCGTGGATCAGGTCGAGCTCGACCTTGAGTTTCTCGCACTGTTCGACCTGGGCGCGGTAGGTCTCGAGCAGCGCGTGCGCCTCGGCGATTTCGCGGGCGACGACCACGTCGACATTGTCGGCGGTGCGCTGCGCCGGCGCTGCGGCCATCTGGGCGCGGATCGAGCGCAGCTCGGACATGATCTCGCGATGCATCGGACCGATGTCGACGCCACCGGCGATCTCCGGCTCCGGCATCGTCACTTCGCCCATCGCCTGCTCGACACGAAAACGCTTACGCTTCACTGACATGATTTCATTCCCGCCCCTTCGCTGAGGTCCGTTCTAGCCAACGGCGATTTAACGTCAGGTTCACGCGGAACAATTTGCGCTTGTGGCGCGCGACCGCCGCGCTACCCGAGATTAACCATGGTGCCGCGGTGTTCACGCAAAATAAACGCTGTCCGGCAAAACCGCGCGCCATTGCCGACGTGGTGAATCGAAACGGCCGATCCGTTTACCAAACCGATGCGGTTTTCATTGCTTATTGACCACGTGCAACGGGGCCATGTCGTGCTCCGTCCACGCAACAGTCACGACGAAACCAGTACAGAGTACGTCGATGTTCAGGAAAACCACGCTTGCGCTGCTCGCCGGCGCGTCTTCGCTTATTGCCGTTCCCCATCACGCCCTGGCGATCGACGCGGTATCGCCCGGCGAACCCGCCGTGATCTACGCCAACCAGGGCGCGCCGCAACCGCCGATGCGCACCGCCTACGCACAGCCGCAGCGCGGCAACATGGGCGGCGGCTTCATCGAATTCCTGTTCGGCGACGCGCCGTCGTCACAGGGCTATGCGCCGCAATCGACCTATCAGCAGCAGCCCGCTTACTACGGCAATCGCCAGCTGCCGCCGATGGATCCGCAGCAGCAGATGATCCGTCAGCAGGAAGAGGCGGCGGGCGATCCGACGCAGCGTCCATTCGATCCGAAATACGAGAAGCAACTCGTCGACTATTCCGGCAAGGAGCGCCCGGGCACCATCGTCGTCGATACGCCGAACAAGTTCCTGTATCTGGTGCAGGGCGACGGCCGCGCGCTGCGCTACGGCATCGGCGTCGGCAAGCCGGGCTTTACCTGGTCGGGGATCAAGACGGTGTCCGCCAAGCGCGAATGGCCGGACTGGACGCCGCCGGCGGAAATGCTGGCGCGTCGTCCCGACTTGCCGCGGCACATGGAAGGTGGCCCGGAGAATCCGCTCGGCGCGCGCGCGATGTATCTCGGCTCGTCGCTCTACCGTATCCATGGCTCCAACGAGCCGTGGACGATCGGCACCAATGTCTCGTCCGGCTGCATCCGGATGCGCAACGAGGACGTCATCGACCTCTACGGCCGCGTCAATGTCGGCGCCAAGGTCGTCGTGATGTGATCGCGCCCAACGGATGAAATGGAAACGGCCGCTCGGTGAGAGCGGCCGTTCGTGTTTGGAAGTCAGGCAACGCGGTTACGCGTAGTTGCTGTCGTCGTTTCCACCACCGTCGAAGCCGTCGTCATCATTGTCGAAGTCGTCGGAATCGTGATCGGTGTTGTAATTGTCGTCGTTGTTGTTCGACGCCTGGTCGAACAGGCCGGCACGCGAGCTGCTGTCGCGGTTCGAGCCGATATCGTTGACGCCGGCGTCGCGCGCCAGATCGCTCGACGATTGGTCGCCGCCCCACGGGCGCGAACCGCCGCCGAGGCCGCTGGCATCAGCCAGTGACTGGTGACCGCCGCCGCCACCCATCATCCCGCGGATGCTGGAGAGCAACAGCCCGCCGCCGACCACGCCGGCCGCGGCCGCCGCCGCAGTGCCGAGGAATGAGCCGCCGCCACCGCCGGGAGCGCCGCCGAACGCCGGAGGCTGCGGGCCGCCGTTGGGTTGACCATATTGGGGTTGGCCATATTGGGGCTGGCCATATTGCTGCGGCGGCTGGCCGTAGCCGCCTGCCTGCTGGATCGCCTGGCCCGAATTCCACACCGGGCGGCCACCGCCAATGTCAGGCGCGCGCACCGGCGGCACCGAGCCGTGCGGCTGGCCCTGGCCCTGGCCGAAGATCGCGTCGCGCATCGAATCGAGGAAACCGCCGCCTTGCTGCTGCGCTCCCTGCGGCTGGCCGGCCGCGGCCTCCAGCTCCTGGATCCGGTCATGGGCGCGCTTCAGCGCCTCGTCCTGCACCAGCGCGGTCTGCACCAGCGCGTAGACCGCATTCGGCGCGTTGCGCAGGCCCTGCATGATCGCGGACATGGCCTCGCTGTCGCGCGGGGCATTCTCCAGCTTGGCGAGCCGGTCGAAGAGATCGTCGATCAGTTGGCGTTCTTGCGGTGTCATGGCGTTCTCCATCGCGTCGATCGAATCGGCGCGCGGCTGATGTAGGACGGGCTTTGTGGCGCAAGGAGTGGGGGGCTGAATTAAATTTATGTATGCGACAATCCGACCGGCGATTTTCCGTGAACCTTATCAGGCCAATGTAACTTTATTCAGGTCGAGCAGCGCAGCGAAATCATCGCTCGCCAGATAGGCATGCTCGATCTCGCGCTGCGTGGTCAGCGGATCGAGGCTTTTCAGCGTCTCGTCGACGAAGCCCGGATGGCACATCACGAGGCCGTCTTCGGGCAGGCCCTCCACGAAGCCTTGCATCAGTGCGGCGAAGTCGCTGGTGCGCGTGAAATCATAGGCGCCGGCGAAGGCCGGGTTGAAGCGCAGGCCGGCGCGGCTCGCCTTGGCCCGGAACTGGGTGCTCAGCACGCTCAGCACCAACGTCTTGGGGCCGGTGATGCGTGCCAGCGGACCGTCGCGTCCGCACTGCCGCACCCAGGCGTCCGGCGCGCGCTCCTTCACGGCGCGCAGGAAGCCGTCGCGGACCTGCGGGAACAATTGCGCGTGCTGATGGCCGTCGACGAAATCCGGTGCGCGGCCGAACAGATCGTGGAACGTGGCAAGCTGCGCCAGCACCTCGGCATGGACCAGTTCGGCATCGAGCCGGTGCATCAGCCCGGCGCGCAACAGCCGCGGGAACGGCAGGAACATGTCGCCGTCGAGCGGACGGAAATGCATCGTCAGCGGCCGGAACGGCGCGGTCAGCGTCACATGCAACCCGATCGCGCAATGCAGGCTCTTCGCCACCGAGGCCGTGAGCGCGGCGGCGGCGTCGCGGCCGATTGCCGGCGTCACGGTCATCACCGAGGTCGCGTTGAGCCGGCCGCGCTCGATCAGATCGCGGATCGCGCGGTTGACGCCGTCGCTCAGGCCATAATCATCGGCACACAGCCAGATCCGTCGCAGCGCTGCGGGATCGCTCATTCGGCGGCGGTCCGCTCGGTAGCACTTTGCGCCGCGCCGCCGTCGGCGTGCTTCTCGGTGTGCTCGGCGACGAAGTAGATCGGCCGTGCCTTCAGCTCGGAGAGGATCTTGCCGATATATTCGCCGACGATGCCGATCATGATCAGCTGCACGCCGCCGATCGTCATCACGCCGATCATCAGCGACGGATAGCCGGGCACCTGCTTGCCGGTGGTCCAGACCTCCCAGAGGATCGAGAGCCCGAACAGGAAGGCCGCGCCCGCCAGCAGCGCGCCGAGCAGACTGGCGAAGCGCAGCGGCGCCACCGAGAACGAGGTCAGCCCCTCGATCGACAGGCCGATCAGCCGGCCAGCATTGAAGGTGGTGACGCCATGCGCGCGCGGCGCCGGCTCGTAGTCGACGCGGATCTGCCTGAAGCCGATCCAGCTCGCCAGTCCCTTGAAGAAGCGGTTGCGCTCCGGCAATTGCCGCAGCGCCAGTGCCGCGCGCGGCGACAGCAGGCGGAAGTCACCGGCATCCTCCGGGATCTTCTGCCGCGCGCCCCAATTGATCAGCGCGTAGAAGCCGCGCACCGAAAGCCGACGCAACGCCGATTCATTGTCGCGATGTGCCTTCGCGGTGTAGACCACGTCGTAGCCGTCATCGATCCAGTGCGCGACCAGTTGTTCCACCAGCGTCGGCGGATGCTGGCCGTCGCCATCCATGAACAGCACCGCGCCGCGGCGGGCGTGGTCGAGACCGGCCATCAGCGCCGCCTCCTTGCCGAAATTGCGCGACAGCGACACCACCTGTAGGTCGAGCCCGTCGGCGGGCAGGCCGCGCGCGATCGCCAGCGTGTTGTCCGCGCTGCCGTCGTCGACATAGACCACTTCGCAGGGCAGACCGTAACGGGCACGGAGCGACCTCGCGAGGTCGACCAGCCGCTGGTGCAGCGCCGCGAGCCCGGCGGCCTCGTTGTAGACGGGCACGACGATCGACAGACCCTGCGCGGCGGCGGTCTTGGCGGTGGTGGTCAGGCTGGAAACGTCAGAGCCCAGCATCATCGGTCAGGTTCCAGAAAACGAGCGCGATCTCGAGCGAAGCCTGCCCCGCACTTGATGCGGGGTGGAGTTCCGGTTCGCGTGCAGACGACGCCTCAAAACAACATGTCCCTTGGACACAATATGGTACCGACGGCCGGCTGTCGCCAACATGAACGGCGGGGCCGACTCATTGTCGCAGGAACGCCTCGAGCCTGGCGAACAACGGGTTCTCCCGGTCGAACACGTAGTCCAGCGACACCACCGACACGGTCTCGGCGCCGTGCTCGCGCAGGAAGCTGCCGAGCGCGTAGAGCTTGCCGGGCGGGCAGTGCAGCGTGAGCATGCCCGAGGAGGTCGGGCTGCCAAACGGGGCGACCACGCCGAAACGGTTATGCGCCTCGGACAGCAGCGCATCGTTGCAGCCGGCAAAGCGGGTGCGGACCTCGCGATACTTGCTGGCGCGGGCGCGGGCGGCGATGTGGTCGAGGATGACGCGCGCGGTTTCGCGGGCGCCGGTCGACCAGTCGGCATCCTTTGAGGCCACCAGATTGGCCTGGCTGCGCAGCATCACGCCGTCATCGAGCACCTTGAGCCCGTTGGCGGCGAGCGTCGCCCCTGTGGTCGTGATGTCGACGATCAATTCGGCGGTGCCGGCCGCGGGCGCGCCCTCGGTGGCGCCGGCGCTCTCGACGATCCGGTAGTCGCCGACGCCGTGCCTGGCGAAGAAGCCGCGGGTCAGGTTGATGTATTTGGTCGCGACCCGCATGCGGTGATTGTGCTGCTCGCGGAAGCCCGATGCGACGTCGTCGAGGTCGGCCATGGTGCGGACATCGATCCAGGCCTGCGGCACCGCCACCACGACATTGGCATAGCCGAAGCCGAGGCCCTCGATCATCAGCACGCGCTTGTCGGCATCGGTGATGCTCTCGCGCACCAGATCCTCGCCGGTGACGCCGAGATGCACGGTGCCGCGCGCCAGATTGGCCGCGATCTCGCTCGCCGAGAGATAGGCGATCTCGACATTGTCGACGCCGGCGATGGTGCCGCGATAGTCGCGCGCGCCGCCGGCCTTCGACAGCATCAGCCCGGCGCGGGCGAAGAAGCCTTCCGCGTTCTCTTGCAGGCGACCCTTGGAGGGAACGGCGACGACGAAGGGCGTGCTCATGGTGCAACTCCGCGGCCAGCGGCCTTGCCATGCCGAGTCATCGGCTCGATCCAGACCGAGAAGCCGACCGCGGGGATTGGGTTGGCTGATCCAAGCTGCGACATCAGGCCGTCATAGCGGCCGCCCGCGACCAGCGGCTCGGCGCCGTTGCCCCTGGCATGCAGTTCGAATTCGAAGCCGGTGTAATAGTCAAGGCCGCGGCCGAACGCGGTCGAGAACCGGGTCTTGCCGGTGTCGATGCCGCGTGCGGCCATGAAACCGACCCGGCTCTCGAACTGGTCGATCGCGGTGGTGAGGTCGAGCCTGGCGTCGCCGGCGAGGGCGCGCAATTGCGCGACCGCATCGTCGGGATCGCCGGATATGGCGAGGAAGCGCTTGATGGTCGTGACGGCATCGCGCGGTAGCGCGCCGCCCTTTAAGGTCGATTGCTCGAGGAAGCGGTCGGCGATCTCGGCGACCGTGCGGCCGCCGACATTGGTGGTGCCGGCGATCGACATCAAATCGGTGACCAGCGCCAGTGCCGCCTTGCGATCGGAGCCGGCGAGCGCCGCAAGCACGCCCTGATACTCGTTGCGGCCCGGCGCAGTCGCCAGTGTCAGTTGCTCGATGTCGTCGGTCAGCGAAACCTTGCGGTTGAAATCCTTGATCAGCCGTCGCCGCCACACCGGGTAAAGCTCGAGCGCATCGATCAGCGCGTTGAACAGCGCGACGTCGCCGGTGCGGATCTCGACGTCGTTCAGCCCGAACGCCGTGGTGGCCTCCAGCGCCAGCGCCAGCATCTCGGCATCGGCCGCGGCGCGGTCCTGCCGTCCGAACGATTCGATGCCGGCCTGCAGGAACTGGCTCGGCTGGCCGTCGCGATAGCGGAACACCGGCCCGAGATAGCTGAAGCCGGCCGGCTGGCCGGCGCGAGGCGAGGCGAGGTAGTCGCGTGCCACCGGGATCGTGAGGTCCGGGCGCAGGCAGAGCTCTTCGCCGCTCGGATCGGTGGTCAAATAGAGGCTCTTGCGGATGTCCTCGCCGGAGAGGTCGAGGAACGGCTCGGCCGGCTGCAGGATGGCAGGCTCGGACCGGACGTAACCGGCCTGCGCGAACGAGGCCAGCAGCGCATCCGCCCAGTCGGCGGATCCGGCGGCAGATCGTGGTGCGGCAGCTTCGGTCATCTCGACGTCCAGTTCGCCCCGAAATCGCGTTCCAGGGCCGGTTCCTTAAGTGGTGTTGGCGCAGCCCTTAGCATGGCCGCCCCGGGCTTTCGACAGGGATCGGCCAAAGATCGACCAAGTGGCTTAATGATTGGGTTCGTTAACGATTTTGCGACGGCTTGGCTAGGGCAGGAATTTGGCCAGAGGCGGAGCTAGTGAGGTGAGCACTCTGCTCTGGCTCCCACCCCCGCAAGGGGGGAGGGAA
>NZ_DDOP01000060.1:25387-36696 GCF_002341725.1 Bradyrhizobium sp. UBA2491 | reverse complement strand
GGGAGGGAACCCTTCCGCCGGCAGGTCCATCACTGGTCCCCCAATCCCCCAGCGCCGCCTGCACCAGCGCCAGCGCGGCGACGGCGGCGGTGTCGGCGCGCAGGATGCGTGGGCCGAGCGCGAGGCGCAGGATCGAGGGCTGGCGCAGCAGCAGGGCGCGTTCTTCCTCGGCGAACCCGCCCTCGGGGCCGATCAGGACGTCGATCCCGGCATTGCCGACCCTCGCGGCTTGCAGCGCCTGCACCGGGTTCGCGACCTCGGCGGCCTCATCGCAGAACACCAGCAGCCGCGCCTGGTCGCGCCCGGCGAGGAAGCGCTCCAGCGGCACCGGCTCGGCGACCTCGGCCAGCGAGATGATGCCGCATTGCTCGGCGGCCTCGACCACATTGGCGCGCATCCGCTCGCTGTTGACCCGCGACACCTGGGTGAAGCGCGTCATCACCGGCACCAGCCGGGCCGCGCCCATCTCGACCGCCTTCTGCACCATGTAGTCGAGCCGCGCATGCTTCAGCGGCGCGAACACGTAAGCAACGTCGGGCAGACGATCCTGGGTGCGGGTTTGCGCCAAGACCGTCAGCGTGTCCGCCCGCTTGCGGCCGGAAATCGCGGCCTGCCATTCGCCGTCGCGGCCGTTGAACACCAGCACGCTGTCCCCGGCGCCGAGCCGCAGCACGTTGCCGAGATAGTTGCTCTGGTCACGGTCGAGCGAAACGATTGTGTCTGCGCCGAGCGGGGCATCGACAAACAGGCGCGGGCTGCGGAAATCGAGTTCAGGCATGTCCTATTCCGGTTACGCGCCGCGTTTTAGCCTAAAAACCGCTGCCAGATAGTTCTCTCGTTCGCCATCGTTGTGTCCCCGGAAGGCCGTTGCGATGATCATTCGCTCATTGGTGCTGTTGGCGCTGACGGTTGCCTTCGCGCCGGTCGACCATGCGCTGGCCCAGGCTGGCTCCGTGCCGTTTCCGGGCAATGGTACCACGCCGACTGCGCGCAGTGCCCCGGCGGCATCGGCCGAATTCTGCCTCAGGGATTTCGTGCCGCTGCGGCAAGACGCCGAGGCGAAAGGCAAGCTGATCAAGGCAGCCGCGGACCGTCATGCACCCCCAAGCGAGGCCTGCAAACTGATCGGCGACTACACGCAAGCCGAAATCAGGATGATCAAATACGTCGAAGCCAACGCGGTCCAGTGTGCAATCCCGCAGCCGATTGCAGACCGGCTGAAGGCGGGTCACAAGAATACCGAAACATTGCTCAGGAAGGTGTGTGCGCAGGCGAGGCAGGCGCCACAAGAGCCCGCTGGACCGACCGGAGACTTTGATCACCTGATTGATCGTCAAATTCCATGATAGCGGCTGCCGGCGCGCGGCGACCGAACGAAAATCGACTTTGGCGCCTGCCGGATCGTCCATTTTCCCGCCGTTCGTAGCCTAAAGGCTTCAAATCGGGGAACAATTTAATGTGGCCGGTGTGGCCCTACGCCGCGCTGTCGCCTAAATCCACGGGTTGTTAAGGCATCACAGGAATCGTAAAACGCCCCCAAATTGGTTGCTTCGTTTTGTTGCGCTGGGGTTGCCTGGACCTTTTGCCGGAGAAACACCCTCGATGATCCGCCGCCTGATCGTGCTGACCGTTGCCGCGACCACCCTGTCGATGGGCCACGCCGTGGCCCAGAGCGCTTTTCCGGCTCCGCTGCCCGGACAGACGGGCACCGTCAACGACCCCGCGTTCCCGCCGGTGAATGGCGCTCGCCCGGCCAGGACGAATACCGCGACCGCCACCGATTCCGCGTTCCCGCCGGTCAATGGCGCGCCGGCGGCCCGGGTCGGTGGGGCGCCGTCGCCGTTCCCGAGCAATGGCGCGGCCCCGATCGCGGGCGGCGGCCTCTCGTCGCCGCCACCGCCTCCGGGCGCCGGAGCAGGCGGCGCAAGCGACGCCTGCATGAAGAATTTCGTCCCGCTGCGTGAAGAGGCGGAGAAGCGCGGCAAGGCGATCAAGACCGCGAGTGATCGCCACGCCAGCCCGCAGGAGGCCTGCAAGCTGATCGGCAATTACAGCCAGGCTGAGATCAAGATGATCAGATATGTCGAGGCCAACGCCTCGAAGTGCGGAATTCCGGCACAGATCTCCGACCAGCTCAAGAACGGCCACAAGAATACCGAGGCTCTCCTGAAGAAGGTCTGCAACGTCGCGGAGCAGGCTGCGGCGCAGCCGCGCGGGCCGGCCGGGCCGACGCTGAGCGATGTGCTGGGTTCGTCCGCCTCGCTGCCGGAAGCGACCCCGAGCAAGAAGGGCGGCAGCACCTTCGATACGCTGAACGGCAACGTTCTCACCCGATGATGGGTCAGCCATGAGCGACGTTTCCGCCCGCGTTGCCGACTCCACGGGCAACTGGGTGGATACCCATGCGCCGGTCTGGTCGCGGCCCTATCTGCGGCTCGCGCGCTACGATCGGCCGATCGGCTCCTGGCTGTTGCTGATGCCGTGCTGGTGGTCGGCGGCGCTCGCTGCCGGCGTCGCGCATGACGTGCGCTCGCTGCCGCTCGTCGTCCTGCTGTTCTTCATCGGCGCCTTCGTGATGCGTGGCGCGGGCTGCACCTGGAACGACATCACCGATCGCGATCTGGACGCCAAGGTCGAGCGCACCCGGTCGCGGCCGATCCCGGCCGGGCAGGTGACGGTGACGCAGGCCGTGGTCTTCATGGTCGTGCAGGCGTTGATCGGGCTTGCGGTGCTGTTGCAGTTCAACCGTTTCGCGGTCATGACCGGCATCGCCTCGCTGGCGATCGTCGCGATCTATCCGTTCATGAAACGGATCACCTGGTGGCCGCAGGTCGTGCTCGGTCTCGCCTTCTCCTACGGCGCGCTGATGGGATTTGCGGTGACGCTCGAACGTATCGACGTCACGGCGATCGCGCTCTATGCCGGATCGATCGCCTGGGTGATCGCCTACGACACCATCTACGCCCATCAGGACGCCGAGGATGATGCGCTGATCGGCGTCAAATCCACCGCCCGCCTGTTCGGCGCGCGCACCCATCGGGCGCTGGTGATCTTCTATGGCCTCGCCGTGCTGTTGATCGGCACCGCATTCGCGCTGGCCGGCGCGCGCTGGCCGGCCTGGATCGGCCTCGCGGCATTTGCGCTGCATCTGGCCTGGCAGGTGCGCCGGCTCGACACCAGCGATCCCGCGCTCTGCCTGCGCATCTTCAAGTCCAACCGCGACGCCGGCTTCATGTTGTTCGCGAGCCTGGTCGTCGACGCGGTGCTGCGCGCGGCGTAGCTCTCGTCGTTCCGGGCGATCGTTGCAAAAGGTCGGGCGATTCACGTAGCGAGAACGCCGAAGTTTTGTTCACTGGCCGTGCAGCACATTCGGTGTCGTCCCGGCGAAGGCCGGGACCCATACGCCGCAGCATGTGTTGTTGACGGGACTCGTCGTTCCAGCATCACACAACAAGCAGCATCGGTGGTTATGGGTCCCGGCCTTCGCCGGGACGACACCGATCATGTGGTGAGTGGACCGCATCTCGAGCGATGCAACTAATCCCGCGCGATGATCTCGCGTTCGCCGCGATGCATGCTGGCTGCGTTGAGGCGGAATCCGGCGCGGCGGCGGACCAGGAATTTCGGGCGGCGGGCGCGGATCGCGTTGCGGCGACGGCGGCGCGGGGAAGGCATTCGCGGCGCCGGCTCGGTCAGTTGCGGCAGACGGAAGATGTCGCTCCACATCTGCCAGGCGGACGTGATCTCGTCGGCGTCCGAACTGGAGCCGAGCGGAATCGAGAGCGCGGGATCGCGATGAACCAGCACCAGCATTTGCGTATCGTCGATGCCGCGTACGGCGACGCCGAGGAAATCGCTGACGCGAACATTGACCGCCATCCGCATGCCGAGGACGGCACGGCGCAGCACGACATGTTCGCGATGAAGCTCGACCTGCCGCATGCCGCCATCCGCGCGCGAATCCTGCGCATGGAAGCTCAGCGGAAGGGAAAGAGGGTCGAGCCGCAATGCGCAGCTCGACCCGGCGGAATTGATTCCGCTTGTTGGTGTTTGACGCCTCAAAGCCTACTCTCCCCGCCGGGATTATGTTCCCGGTCGATGTGTGAGAGCCTAGCCGAGCGACGGCCGTTTCAGCTTAAAAAGCCTGGTTAATCGCTCCTCACCTGGCGCCATGATTGACAAGAGGTTGGCCCGCATGATTGACGAAGCCTTGCGCCGATCACTCAAATCTTTGTTGCTCGGCGGCGTAAAGTGCTTGAAATCCTTGTGAATCCGGCACATCTGGTGAGGTCTGTCGACTTCGCTCCGGGCCCCCCTCAATCCGCAGGAATTCGTTCGTGAACTCTTCACCATCCGCATCGCGACACGGCGATACCTCCGATCTGTTCGACCAATCCGCGCTGAGCGACCTCGCGCAGCGTCTGGTCGATGCCGCCAAGCGCGCCGGCGCCGATGCCGCCGATGCCATCGCGGTGCGCGGCGTCTCGCAGGGCGTCGAGGTCCGCGACGGCCGCGTCGAGGAGACGGAGCGCTCCGAAGGCGATGACGTGGGCCTGCGGGTGTTCGTCGGCCAGCGCCAGGCGGTCGTCTCGACCAATGACGTCAGCGGCGACGGGATCGCCAAGCTCGCCGAGCGCGCGGTGGCGATGGCGCGTGTGGCACCCGACGACAAATATGTCGGGCTGGCCGATCCCGCGCTGCATGCACATGATTTCCCTGATCTCGATCTGCTCGACCGCCACGTTCCGACCACCGCCGAACTCGAGCGGCGCGCCATCGAAGCCGAGGCCGCGGCGCTCGCGGTCAAGGGTGTCACCAAGTCCGGCGGTGCGTCGGCCTCGACGGGAATTGGCGGCATGGTGCTGGTGACGTCGACCGGCTTCCACGGCTCCTATTTGCGCTCCAGCCACGGTATCTCGACGACGGCGATTTCCGGCGAGGGCACCGGCATGGAGCGCGACTACGATTTCACCAGCGCGCCGCATGCGTCCGATCTCGATTCACCCACGACGGTTGGCCGCAAGGCTGGCGAGCGCGCGGTGGCACGGTTCAATCCGCGCAAGGTCGAGACCTGCAAGGTGCCGGTGGTGTTCGATCCGCGGGTCGCCGGCTCGATCGTCGGCCATCTGGTCGGCGCCATCAACGGCGCCTCGATCGCGCGCAAGACCAGCTTCCTGAAGGACAAGCTCGGCGAGCAGCTGTTCTCCAAGGACATCCGCATCATCGACGATCCGCTGCGCGTGCGCGGCCTGCGTTCGCAGACCTTCGACGCCGAGGGCGTCAAGGTGAAGAAGACGGCGCTGATCGACGCCGGCGTGCTGACCACCTGGGTGCTGGACTCCGCCACCGCGCGCGAGCTCGGCCTGGTCACGACGGGGCATGCGCACCGCGGCGTGTCGTCGTCGCCATCGCCGGGAACATACAATCTGCATCTCGAAGCGGGAGCTGTGACGCCGAAGCAATTGATCTCCGACATCAAGCAGGGCTTCTACGTCACCGACCTGATCGGCTCAGGGGTCAACGGCGTGACCGGCGATTACAGCCGCGGCGCGTCGGGGTTCTGGATCGAGAATGGCGAGATCACCTATCCGGTCAGCGAAGTGACCATCGCCGGCCATCTGCTGCCGATGTTCAAGTCGCTGGTCGCCGCCAATGATCTGGAGTTCCGCTACGGCGTCAATTCGCCGACGCTGCGCATCGAGGGCCTGACGCTTGGCGGACGCTGATACGGACGACTGGACCAAGGCGCGCGATGCCGCCTTGCTGACCAAGTCGGTGCAGGAGGCGGGACGGCTGGCGCAGTCGCTGTTCCGCACCGAGTTGAAGAACTGGATCAAGGGCGCGTCCTCGCCGGTCTCGGAGGCCGACATCGCGGTCAACGACCTGCTGGAGCAACAGCTGCGTTCGGCGACGCCGGGCTATGGCTGGCTCTCGGAGGAAAGTGCCGACAACGAGGGCCGGCTCGGCAAGCGCTTCACCTGGATCGTCGATCCGATCGACGGTACCCGCGCCTATCTCGCCGGTCGCGACGACTGGTGCGTCAGTGTGGCGCTGGTTGAAGGCAACGCGCCGGTGCTCGCGGCGGTGTATGCGCCGGTGAGCGGGGAATTCTTTTTCGCAGCCCGCGGCCAGGGCGCGACCCTGAACGACAGTGCCGTGCATGCCACCACCGGCGACGATTATGATTTCCCCCGCATGGCCGGACCGAAGCCGCTGGTGCAGCGGCTGAGCCCGACATCGGACGAGATCACGCTGTATCCGCGGATCGGATCGCTGGCCTTGCGGCTGTGCCGCGTGGCACAAGGTCGACTTGACGCCGCCTTTGCGGGCGGGCAAAGCCGCGACTGGGATCTTGCCGCCGCGAATTTGATCGTGCAGGAAGCGGGTGGTAAGATGACCGCGCTCTCGGGGGATGCGATTGAGTATAATCGCCGGGAAGTGACGCATGGGGTGCTGGTGGCAGCAGGACGCGAACGTCATGCACGCATTGTCGAGCATTTTCGCAACCGTCCATTGCCGTGAGGCCCCGCCGATCCGCTCCGCGCTTCCGATTGTGACGACCAGACTTGTTGCGACAGACTTGTGACGACAGACTTGTGACGACCAAGACTTCACTTCCTTGCCGGGCATCTCGTTAGGAAAACCACCATCATGTCAGACAATGCCCAGCCACAACTGCTCCACCTCGTCATCGGCGGCGAGTTGACCGATCTCGAGCACAACACCTTCAAGAATCTCGATGAGGTCGAGATCGTCGGCGTGTATCCGAACTATGCAACGGCCTATGCGGCCTGGAAGGCGAAGGCGCAGCAGACGGTGGACAACGCCCAGATGCGCTATTTCGTCGTTCACCTCCACCGGTTGCTCGATCCCGAGCAGGACACAAAGCATTCCCATTGAAACGACTTCTTCGCGATCTGCTGCGCAGCGCCGTCGTGCAGCGCGCGCTGGGTGTGCTTGCGGCCGAGTATCTGCGGCTGGTCTGGCACACCAACCGCTTCAGCTACCAGCCGTCTGACGTCTACGGGATCGTCGAGCCCTTGATGCCGGCGATCTTCGTGTTCTGGCACGGCCAGCACTTCATGACGCCGTTCATCAAGACCAAGGACAGCTACCGCGCCAAGGTCCTGATTTCGCGCCATCGCGACGGCGAGTTCAATGCGCTTGCGGTGGAGCGGCTCGGCATCGGAACCATCAGGGGGTCCGGCGATCATTCCGGCGCGTTCCATCGCAAGGGCGGCGTCGGTGCCTTTCTGGAGATGGTCCGGGCGCTGGAAGACGGTTGCAACATGGCGACCACGGCCGACGTGCCGAAGCGGGCGCGGGTGGCCGGCCTCGGGGCCATCATGCTGGCGCGGGAGAGCGGCCGGCCGATCATCCCGTTCGCGATGGTCACCAGCCGCTTCATCCGGTTGAAAAACTGGGATTCCACCACCATCAATTTGCCATTCGGGCGCGGCGCAGTGGTAGGTATTGAGCCGGTCTATGTGCCGCCCGATGCCGATGCCGCGACGATGGAAAAGCTTCGGCAGCACGTGGAGGACCTTCTCAACGAAGCGACCCGACGCGCCTATGCAGCGGTCGGGCGGCCGGAGGCAGCGCTTGGCTAGCTCGCTCCCGATGACGTTGCGCGTGTACCGCAAGCTGTCGTCCGCGATGGTGCCGCTCGCGCCTGCCCTGATCAAGCGGCGGCTGAAGCTCGGCAAGGAAGATCCCGAACGCGTCGGCGAACGGCGCGGCGTCAGCGCCGATACCAGGCCGCAGGGGCCGCTGGTGTGGATCCACGGCGCAAGCGTCGGCGAGGTGCTGGCGGCGGCCGGGCTGATCGAGCGGCTGCGTGCGCTCAACCTGCGCATCCTGCTGACCTCGGGCACGGTGACCTCGGCCGCGATCGTGGCCAAGCGCTTTCCGCCCGACGTGATCCATCAATACGTGCCGTACGACTCGCCGCGCTATGTCGCGCGCTTCCTCGATCACTGGCGTCCGTCGCTGGCGCTGTTCATCGAGTCCGACCTGTGGCCGAACCTGATCCTGTCGAGCGCCGCGCGGCGGCTGCCAATGGTGCTGATCAACGGGCGGATGTCGCAGCGCTCGTTCCCGCGCTGGCGCCGGGTCTCCAACACCATCGGGGCGTTGCTCGGTCGGTTCGACATCTGCCTGGCGCAGTCGCAGACCGACGCCGAACGGTTTGCCGCGCTCGGCAGCCACAACGTCGTGGTCACCGGCAACCTCAAGCTCGACGTCGCGGCGCCGCCGGCCGATCCAGCCAAGCTGGAGCGGCTGATGTCGGTGACGCGCGGCCGACCGATCGTGGTTGCGGCCTCCACCCATCCCGGTGAGGAAGAGATCCTGATCGAGGCGCACAAGTCGCTCGTCAAATTCTTCCCCGGGCTGCTCACGGTGATCGTGCCGCGGCATGCCAATCGGGGGGAGGCGGTCGCGCAACTGGTGACGGAGGCCGGCCTGCGTCCCGGCCTGCGCTCGCGCGAGGATTTGCCGGTTGCGACCACCGATATCTATGTCGCCGACACGATGGGCGAGCTCGGCCTGTTCTATCGTCTCGCGCCGATCGTGTTCATGGGCGGCTCGCTGGTCGCGCATGGCGGCCAGAATCCGATCGAGGCGATCAAGCTCGGCGCCGCGATCGTGCACGGCCCGCACGTGTTCAATTTCACCGATGTCTATGCGGCGCTCGATCGCGCCGGCGGGGCACGGCACGCCGATGATCGGGAGGCGCTGGTCAAGCAGCTCGGCCAGTTCCTCGCCGATCCCGCATCGCGCGACACGTCGCTGGCCGCCTCCGAGCGCGTCGTCGAACAGCTCGGCGGCGCATTGGAACATACGCTGACCGCTCTCGAGCCCTATCTGTTGCAGTTGCGGCTCGAGATGGGAGCCGCCAATGCGTGAGCCGGCCTTCTGGCACCGGCCGTCGTCTTGGACATCGCAATTGTTGAGACCGCTTGCCGCGCTGTACGGCGCGGTCGCCGCGCGGCGGATGCGGCGCCCCGGCGTCGATGCCGGCATTCCCGTGATTTGCGTCGGCAACTATCATGTCGGCGGTGCCGGCAAGACGCCGACGGTGCTGGCGCTGGCCAAACTGCTGCGCGAGCTCGACGAACGGCCGGTGGTGCTGAGCCGCGGCTACGGCGGCAGCATCAGTGGACCGGTGAAGGTCGATCGCGACAATCACACGGCGGCCGATATCGGCGACGAGCCGCTGATGATGGCGGCGACATTGCCGGTCGTGGTGTCGCGCGACCGCGCCGCGGGGCTGGCGCTGGCGCGGGCTCAGAATGCCAGCGTGATCCTGATGGATGACGGCTTCCAGAACCCGTCGGTGGCGAAGGAGTGCTGTCTGATCGTGATCGACGGCACGCGCGGCATCGGCAATGGCCGCGTGATTCCGGCCGGCCCGTTGCGCGCGCCGCTGTCGCCGCAGCTGGAACGGACCGACGCACTGATCGTGGTCGGCGGGGGCGATGCGGCGCGGACCATCGCGGCCGATCTCGCCTCCCGTGGCAAGCCGGTGCTGTCAGCGCATCTGAAGCCGGATCAGGCCTCGCTGGCGGCACTGAGCGGGGTGCGTGCGCTCGCCTTCGCCGGGATCGGCGATCCCGCGCGGTTCTTCAACACGCTGCGCGCGAGTGGCATCGACGTCGTGCGCAATGAGGCCTTCGCCGATCATCACGCCTTCACCAAGGGCGAGATCGAGCAGCTCGTCGCCGACGCGCGACGCGACGGACTGACGCTGGTGACGACGGAAAAGGATCTGGCACGGCTGCGTGGTCCGCAGGGGATGCCGGCCTGGGCGCAGCCGATCGTCCCGTTCGCGGTGACGCTGCAATTCGAGGATGCCGGCGCGCTGCGGCGCCTGGTGAGTGATCGGCTGTTCAAGGCGCGGGACGGCAGGTCGCGCAAATGAACGTCGTGTTGCGTTCAGGCCTGCGACTTGAGCACGGCGGGATGATGGCGTTGCAGCACGGCGGTCGGCGTGGCGTAGGCCTCCTGCAGGTCGACGCTCCAGTACTTCAATTCGTCGAGCGGGATCCGGACGTCGGTGATGGCACAACGCACGAAGGTGCCGGGCGAGATCACGCGGAAATCGCCGTCGAGATATTGCACCTGCGCTTCGCCATGGCCCGAAGGACCGAACTTGTTCAGCACGTTTGAGCTCTCCGCCTTGCCTCGCACCAGGCTATCTGGATGTTCATGAAGCCGTCTATCACAGATAGGGTGTCATGTCCGCCCGGTAAACCACCGACTTGTGATGATTTGGCGGCAGAGGCGCATGGTAGCGTTGCAGCCATGGTCCGCTGTGTTTGCAGCGCCATAACGAGCCGGCCGGATCGGATGCGCATCAAGTCTGTTCTCATGTGCCTCGCCATGCTGGCCGCGCCGGCCGCCGCTGCGTCGCCGCTGCCGGCCCCGCATCAGGTCGAGATTCCCGAAGGCAACCTCACGCTGCGCGCGCAGCTCTACCGGCCCGATGGCGAAGGGCCGTTCCCGACGGTCATCGCGCTGCATGGCTGCGGCGGTCTCGCCGGCCATTCCGAGCCGGTGCTGCCGCGCTATCGCGACTGGGCCGAGCAATTGCTCACGTCGGGCCATGCGGTGCTGCTACCGGACAGCTACGGCTCGCGCGAGCTCGGGCCGCAATGCCGCATCAGGGAGCATCAGGTCCAGACCCGCCGCGCGCGGGTCGCCGACATCAACGCGGCGCGGCAATGGCTGGTGCAGCAGAAATGGGTGGCGAAGAGCCGCATCAGCCTGATCGGCTGGGGCAATGGCGCCGCCGCTTTGCTGTGGGCGGTGCGGCCGCAGATGTGGTCGCGCAACGTCGAGCCGGACTTCCGCTCCGCGGTCGCGTTCTATCCGGATTGCCGCACCTCGTTCGGTCTCGGCTGGAGCGCGCGGGTGCCGACGCTGGTGTTGATCGGCGCGCGCGACGATGTCACGTCATCATCGGCCTGCCACCAGATGGTCGATGGCGCGCGCGGCCGCAGTGCGCTGGCGCGCATCGTGGTCTATCCCGAGGCCTATCACGACTTCGACCGGGCCAATCTGCCGCTGCATGCGATCGCGGCCTCCGATGCCGAGATCACCGAGCGCGGTCACGTCGGCACCGATGCGGATGCGCGCAAGGACGCGCAGAAGCAGGTCGCCGAGTGGCTATCGCGCTAGATTGCGCACGATCAGATTAGGTTGCGCTGGATCGGCATCGAAAACTCACCTCTCCCTTGGGAGAGGTCGATTTGCGCAGCAAATCGGGTGAGGGGTGACGGTCTGTCGAGAGAGCAAGAGCCCTCACC
>NZ_DDOP01000060.1:3989-25134 GCF_002341725.1 Bradyrhizobium sp. UBA2491 | reverse complement strand
CCCGGCGGGGAGAGGTGAACCGAGACCGTGCCAAGCCGATTCAATCAAAACGCATCCCGCATCAGAACAAACTGCCCTGATCGACCGGCTTGGTGGCGCGCTTCGGCGCCGCCGGCTTCGCCTCACGCGGCTTCGGCTGGGTCTCGGGCGTTACCGTCGCGACGGGCTGATCGGCGCTCGCGGTCGCAGCGACGCGGCCATCGGCGAACTCGATCGAGAGGCTGGCATTGGGGCCGATCGCCGCGGCGGAGTGCAGTGCGTGTCCGTGCTCGTCACGCACCAGCGCGAAGCCGCGCGCCAGCACGCCGCGATAGGACAGCGCCGACAGCAGCTGCCCGCGGTGGGCGACGCGCGCCTCCAGCCGCTGCATCGTCGTCAGCAGCGCGCGCCGGGCGCGCTCGGCGAGGCGGTGGGTGCGTTCCAGATCGCGGGCGATCGCGGTGCGCTGGGCCTTGGCATTGGCGAGCTTCGAGGCCTTGAGCCGGATCTCGAGCCCGTTGAAGCGCTCCCGCCGGCGATGCAGCAGCGCGCGCGCCGACAGCGTGATGCGCTCACCTGACGCGGTGAGCCGCTGTCGCGCATGCGCGACCTGGCCGCGCAGCACGCCGATGGTGAGCCGCGAACTCGACGCTGCGAAACGGCGGAAATGCGCGTGTGTGTTGGCCTTCAGCCCGCGCGGCAGCCCGGCTGCGAGATGGTCGAGCCGCTGCCGCGGGATCGCCAGCAATTCGTTTGCCGCCGGCAGCGCGCGCGCGGCGGCGCGCAGCTCGTTGCGGCGGCCCTCCTGGCCGCGCTGCCAGTACACCATGACGCGGCGGGCGAGGCCCGTGACCTCGACGAACAATTCGCTGCGCACTGGCACCGCCATCTCGGCGGCCGCAGTCGGCGTCGGCGCGCGCTTGTCGGCGACGAAATCGATCAGCGTGATGTCGGTCTCGTGGCCGACCGCCGAGATCAGCGGGATATGGCTGTCGGCCGCGGCGCGGACCACGATCTCCTCGTTGAACGACCAGAGGTCCTCCAGCGAGCCGCCGCCGCGCGCCACGATCAACAGATCCGGCCGCGGAATCCGGCCGCCCTCCGGCAGCGCATTGAAGCCGCGGATCGCGGCGGCGACCTGCTCGGCGGAACCGTCGCCCTGCACCTTGACCGGCCAGACCAGCACGCGGCGGGGAAAGCGATCCTCGAGGCGATGCAGGATGTCGCGGATCACGGCGCCGGTCGGCGAGGTGACGACGCCGATCACCTCCGGCAGCCAGGGCAATAGCTGCTTGCGGGCCTCGTCGAACAGGCCCTCGGCCGCGAGCTTCTTCTTGCGCTCCTCCATCAGCGCCATCAGGGCGCCGACGCCGGCCGGCTCCAGCGAGTCGATGACGATCTGGTACTTCGAGGAGTTCGGATAGGTGGTCAGCTTGCCGGTGGCGATGACCTCGAGGCCCTCCTGCGGCTTGAAGCGCATCCGGGCATGGGCGAACTTCCAGATCACCGCCTCGATCTTGGCGCTCTCGTCCTTCAGCGCGAAATAGCAGTGGCCGGAGGAATGCGGGCCGCGAAATCCCGAAATCTCGCCGCGGACGCGGACATGGCCGAACCGGTCCTCCACCGTCCGCTTCAGCGCGGAGGAGATTTCCGAGACGGTGAATTCGGGCGCGTTGACGAGATTTGGCGCGGCAGCAGTCATTTGCAGGTGATTCGGCCGTTTGTGAGCTTCAGCGCAACGTAGGGAGTTTTGCCCGTCATCGCCAATGCGCAGGCTTGCTTGTCCATATACTCTGTGATACAGAGTTCTCTATTGATGCGAAAATGGCAATCTGGTTGGAGGGCTGACCGATGCTCCCGCAGGTGACGTTGGCGAGTTTCGTCCATTCCGCGGCCGGCGCGGTCCATGCCTTCCTGGCGATGCTGTGCATCGCTGTGGGGCTGATCCAGTTCCTGCGGCCAAAGCGCGGCGCGGGCCACCGGGCGCGCGGCTATCTCTACGTCTATGCCATGCTGGTCGCCGACGGGACCGCGATGCTGGTCTATCGGTTCACCGGCGCCTTCAACCTGTTCCATGTCGGCGCGATCGCGAACTTCATCTGCATCGTGCTGGCGGTTGTTCCGCTGCTGCGCAGCCCACGGCCGGCGAACTGGCGGTTGCAGCACTACTACTTCATCGCGTGGTCCTACGTGTCGCTGATGTCGGCTGCGGCCACTGAAATCGCGGTGCGGGTGCTGCCGCTGACGACGCGCGGGCAGGTCGGGCTGACCTCGTTCGCCCTGTCGGTCGTGACGATGGCAATCGCCTTTGTCCTGATCGGAAGGCATCGGCCACCGGCGGAAACACCCCCGCCTGCCGCTGAACTCGCCCAGCAGAGTGGAGTCCCGTCATGATCGACAGCCAGCAGGCCAGTGCGGCGCTGAACGACATCAACGACGTCGTGCAGCGCGTCCGCCAGTCGCGAATCTATCACAACGCCAGTCTCATCATCATCATGTGGGGCGTCTTGGTATTCGTGGGCTACCTCGCCAACCATACATGGCCGCCGCAGGGCTATACGATCTGGGCCGTGGTCGATCTCATCGGAATCGCAGGCTCGATCGCAGTCGCAGCGTTCAGCGGTTTCGGTCCGGGGGCGGGCGTCTTCGCGCTCCGGCTGCTGGTCGCGTTCCTGCTGTTCATTGCGTTCGGCATCTTCTGCTCGGCGGTATTGGGCCATTTCGGGCCGCGCCAGATGCTGGTGTTCTGGCCGCTCTTCACGCTGCTGTTCTATGCGCTCGCCGGCCTGTGGTTCGGCTACGCCTTCATCGTCATCGCGCTGTGCAGCAGCGCCTTGATCGTGACCGCCTACTTCCACGCCGGTCCGGCGCTGCTGTTGTGGATGGCGGTGGCGCATGGCGGCGCACTGATCCTCGGCGGGCTCTGGATGCGCCGGATCTGAACGATGGCCGAGCTCGACGAGATCATTCACCAGCCGCTGCGGTTGCGGATCATGGCGGCGCTCAACGCGCTGCCGCTTTCGACCGGGCTCGAATTCGCCCGGCTGAAGAAGCTGACCGGCGCCACCGACGGCAATCTCGGCGCCCATATCGAGACCCTGGCCAGGGCCGGTTATGTCGCGGTCGACAAGGCCTTCGTCGGCAAGAAGCCGCAGACCACGGTGACCGCGACCGCGGCCGGCCGCGGCGCCTTTGCCCGCCATGTCGCGACCCTGCAAGAGATCATCGCCGGCAAGCAGCCGTGAAGCCGGAATGACGGGGGAATCGGCCCCGTCGCCCCTTGCAGGCCGGCGGGGATTCGTGCGACCGACACAGCTCTTGCACCCTTTTGAGCCTGTATCCGATGAATATCCTCCTGCTTGGTTCCGGCGGCCGCGAACATGCGCTGGCGTGGAAGATCGCCGCATCTCCGCTGGTGACGAAACTCTGGTGCGCGCCGGGCAATGCCGGGATCGCGCGCGAGGCCGAGTGCGTCGCGCTCGACGTCGCCGATCATCCTGCCGTGATCGAATTCTGCCGCCGCAACGCGGTCGATCTGGTGGTGGTCGGTCCGGAGACGCCGCTCGCCGCCGGCATCGTCGACGATCTCGCTGATGTCGGCATCAAGGCGTTCGGGCCGAGCAGGCAGGCCGCGCAGCTCGAAGGCTCCAAGGGGTTCACCAAGGATCTCTGCAACGAGTTCGACATTCCGACCGGCGCCTATCGCCGCTTCGACGACGCCAGCGATGCGCTGGCCTATGTCCGCGCCCAGGGCGCGCCGATCGTGGTCAAGGCCGACGGGCTCGCCGCCGGCAAGGGCGTCGTGGTGGCGCAGACCTTGCCTGAAGCTGAAGCCGCCGTCGCGATGATGTTCGAGGGCGCGTTCGGCTCGGCCGGTGCCGAGGTCGTGATCGAGGAATTCCTCTCAGGTCGCGAGATCAGCTTCTTCGCGCTGTGCGACGGCGAGACCGCGATCCCGCTCGCCACCGCGCAGGACCACAAGCGGGTGTTCGATCACGACAAGGGGCCGAACACCGGCGGCATGGGCGCCTATTCGCCGACGCCGTTCGTGACGCCTGAAATCCACGACCAGATCATGGCCCGCATCATCCTGCCGACGGTCGCCGGGATGAAGCGTCGCGGCATCCCGTTCAAGGGCGTGCTCTATGCCGGCGTGATGCTGACCGCGCAGGGCCCGAAACTGTTCGAGTACAATGTCCGCTTCGGCGATCCCGAGTGCCAGGTGCTGATGCTGCGGATGATGTCCGACATCGTGCCGGCGCTGCTCGCCTCGATTGACGGGCAGTTGAAGAATTTCGATCTGCGCTGGTACCCGGACCCGGCGCTGACCGTGGTGATGGCCGCGAAGGGTTATCCCGGCGACTACGCCAAGGGCACCCGGATCGACGGCCTCGATGATGCCGCCAAGGTCGAGGGCGTCGAGATCTTCCACGCCGGCACGGTGGCCAAGGACGGTGCGGTTCTTGCCAACGGAGGTCGCGTGCTGAACGTCTGCGCGATGGCCAAGACCGTCACCGAGGCGCGCGACCGCGCCTATCAGGCCGTCGATCGCATCAAATGGCCCGACGGATTCTGCCGCCGCGACATCGCCTGGCAGGCGGTGGAGGTGGAGAAGCCGAAGGCCTAACCCGCGTCGTCATTGCGAGGAGCCAACGGGTCGCGCGAACGCGCGCCCGATGACAGGCTCCGCGACGACTTGTCCGCCGAAGCCTTGGCGAAGGCGGAAGCAATCCATCTATCCCGGTGTGAAGAAGTGGATTGCTTCGCTTCGCTCGCAATGACGGTGATTAGAGCAAGTCCCCGCCCGCTGCGCTCGCCGTCGTGCCGTGCTCGCGGAACGCCTTGATGACGTTCTTGCCGATCTTCCACTTGTGCACTTCATCCGGTCCGTCGACCAGCCGCTGCGAGCGCACCTGGGTGTACCATTTCGCCAGCGGCGTATCCTGGCTGAAGCCGAGCGCGCCGTGGAGCTGGATCGCGGTGTCGATCACCTTGTGCACCATGTGGGCATGGAAGATCTTGGCGATCGAGTTCTCCTGGCGGATGTCGAGGCCTTTCTCGGCCTTGTAGGCGATGTGCAGCAGCATCAGCCGGCCGATATAGAGCTCGCTGGCGCAGTCGGCGAGCATGAACTGCACCGCCTGGCGGTCCGCCAGCAACTGGCCGAAGGTCGAGCGCTTGGTGACGTGCGCCGCCGCCATGTCGAGCGCGCGCTGCGCCTTGGCGACGTTGTGCATGCCGTGGCGCAGCCGGCCGTAGGCGAGGCGGTGCTGGCCCATGTTGAAGCCGTTGCCTTCGCCGCCGAGCAGATTGTCGGCCGATACTTTCAGGTCCTTGATCTCGATCTCGGAATGGCCGCCATGGATCACGTCGTCATGCGGGCCTTCGATCGCCATGTTGGCGACGTTGCGCTTGATGCGGTAACCGGGGTTGGGCAGCTCGACGATGAAGGTCGAATATTGCTTGTGGCGCGGCGCGTTCGGATCGGTCTTCGCCATCACCAGCGCCATGTCGGCGACGCTCGCCGACGACGAGAACCACTTCTCGCCGTTGAGGATGTAGTTCTCGTTGCCGTCCTTCACTGCCGTGGTCTGCATGCCGGTGGCGTCGGCGCCCGCCGCTTTCTCGGTCATCGAGAAGCAGATGCGCTTGTCGCCGTTGAGCAGGGGCTTGAGGAATTTCTCCTTCTGGTACTCGGTGCCGTGCGCCAGGATCGTCATCATCGAGGCGTCGTCCGGCCCCTGCGTGTTCATCGAGAGCGCGCCGAGCATGCTCTCGCCGAGCTCCATCTGCACCAGCGCATTCGCCAGCGGGCCGAGGCCCATACCGCCATACTCCTTCGGCACGAACGGGCACCACAGGCCCTGCGCGCGCGCCTTCTTGCGCAGCGGTCCCAGCACCTCGGCAAGCGGCTTGGTGTCGAGTTCCTTCTCCGCCGGAATGCACTCGTCATGCACGAATTTGCGGACCTTCTCGCGGATCGCCTTGGCTTCGGCGGGAATCTCGAAGTCGATCGACATGGCACTTCCTCGTTTCACGTTGTTGTTGGCCGGGCTTCCCGATGGCATAAACCCCACCCAAGCCAGCGGCAACGCCAAACAAAGTTTGAAGCAGCGCGCCGCCAGGGAAGGAGCCGCCGATGTCTGATCTCGCTGATCTTTTTCCCGGCTATGAGGCCAACTGGATCAACACCTCGCAGGGCCGCATCTTCGCCCGCGTCGGCGGCAAGGGCCCGCCGCTGCTGCTGCTGCACGGCTTCTCCTCGACCCATGTGATGTGGCACCAGGTCGCGCCAAAGCTCGACGACAAGTTCACGCTGATCATTCCCGACCTGCCGGGCTATGGCTGGTCCGACATGCCCGACAGCGACAAGGAGCACACGCCCTACACCAAGCGGGCCTGGGCGAAGACCATGGTCGAAGTCATGGAGCAGCTCGGCCACGTCCATTTCGCGCTCGCCGGGCACGATCGCGGCGGCCGGGTGTCGTACCGGCTGGCGCTCGATCATCCTGGCCGGCTGTCGAGACTCGCGGTGCTCGACATCGCACCGACCTATGATTATTGGCAGAAGCTCAATCGCCTGTCGGCATTGAAGATCTACCACTGGGCGTTCCTGGCGCAGCCCTATCCGTTGCCGGAGACGCTGATCTCCAACAATGGCGAATTCTTCCTCAAGGAGAAGATGGCGAGCCAGACCAAGAGCAAGACGCTCGATGCGATCGATCCGCGTGCGCTCGAACATTACCTCGCGCCGTTCCGCGATCCCGCCCGCATCCATGCGATGTGCGAGGACTATCGCGCCGGCGCCTATGCCGATTACGAGATCGACAAGGCCGATGTCGAGGCCGGCAACAAGATCACGATCCCGATGCTGGCGCTGTGGGGCGATGCCGGGGTCGCGAGCGCGGCGACGACCCCGCTCGACACCTGGAAGAACTGGGCCACCAATGTCAGCGGCGCGCCGGTCGATTCAGGGCATTTCCTGACCGAGGAAGCGCCCGACGCAACGGCGAAGCTGCTGCGGGAGTTTTTCCTGGCGGGTTAGCCACAAGCTAATCTGTCATACCCGCGAATGCGGGTATCCAGTATGCCGCGGCCCATCAATTGATCACTGCCGTCTCTGGAATACTGGATCATCCGCTTTCGCGGACGATGACAGCGGCGGGCAGGCGCGGGTATGCCTCCTACCGCCGCTCCCGGAAGAACTCGCGCAGCAGGCGGGCCGCCTCGCTCTCGCCGACCGCGCCATAGACCTCCGGCACGTGGTGGCAGGTCGATTGCGCGAAGAACCGCACGCCCGACTCGACCGCGCCGCCCTTCGGATCGGCGGCGCCGTAATACAGCCGGCGGATGCGGGCAAAGGAGATCGCGCCGGCGCACATGGTGCAGGGCTCGAGCGTGACATAGAGGTCGCAATCGACCAGCCGTTCGGTCCCGATCGCCTCTGCCGCCTGCCGGATCGCCAAAATCTCGGCATGGGCGGTCGGGTCGCGGTCGGTCAGGGTGCGGTTGCCCGCGGTGGCAATCACGTCGTAGCCCCGCACAATCACGCATCCAATCGGAACTTCGCCCGATTTTCCGGCATTTTCGGCCACTTTCAGCGCCAAATCCATGAAAGAAGGGGCTGACATGCCTCGTATCATCCGAAGAAACCTGCTAGTAGCGTCGCCTTCAGCAAAAGTGGATGCCGGTTTTGCGTCAAACGCTGCCACGAGGGCGCGTACGGCCCGGTGACCCTTGCATTCCAATTCTACGTCCAGCGAGATCATTCATGCCCCGCGACAGCGACAAAAACAACGATTCCCGCGGCCGGCGTGATCGGCCCGGCGGGGGCAGCGGAGGCCGGGCCGGCGGTGGCAAGGGCCGCTCCGGCGCCGCCCGCGGACCGGACAAGAAGTTTGCCAAGCGCGGCTTTGGCGGCAAGGACTTTGCCGGCAAGGGCGACGGCGAGAAGCGTCCGTACCGCCGCCGCGAGGACGGCGATGCGCCGCGCCGCGACTTCGGCGACCGGCCCCGCTTCAACCGCGACGATCGCCCGCGTGGCGATGGTGAGAAGCGCCCGTTCAAACCGCGCGGCGACCGGCCGAGGTTCGATCGGGATGGCGATGGCGAGAAGCGCGCGTTCAAGCCGCGCGGCGACCGCCCGAACTACAACCGCGACGACCGCGCGCCACGCCGTGATCGCGACGACGCCCGCCCGGCCGGACGCTCGTCGGACCGCAAGTTCGGCGACCGGAAGCCCTATGCGTCACGCGACCGCGACGGCGAGAAGCGGCCATACACGCCGCGCGGCGAGCGATCCTATGGCGATCGCCCATCGCGCGACGGCGATCGGCCCGAGCGGAAATTCGGCGGCGAGCGGAAGTTTTCGCGCGGCGGCGATCGTGATCGCGGGGGCGATCGTGATCGTGGCCCGCGCAAGGATTTCGGCGACCGTCCGCCGCGCGGCGAATCCAAGCCGTGGCAAAAGCGGGAGGGCGGCTCCGATCGCCCCGAGCGCGGTTCGCGTCCATTCCGCGACGGCCCGCGCAAGTTCGACAGGCCGCGCGACGATCGCGGTGGCGATGAGCGGCCGCGGTTCTCGCGTTCGCGCGATGATCGCGAGCAGGGTGATCGTCCGAAGTTCAGCCGGCCGCGCTGGAAGGATCATGATGAAGGCGGCGATCGTCGCCGCGAGCGGCCGGAAGGGCGCAGGGATTGGCAGGAGCATCCGCGCAGCGAAGGCCGCTTTGGCGATCGTCCGCGCCGCGACAACGAGGATGACAGCCAGATCTTCGCCAAGCGTCCGGCCTTTGGCGGCCGCGGTGCCTATCGCGAACGCTCTTATGATGACCGCCGCGAGCGTCCCGAGCCGAAGCCGAAGAAATCCGGCGAGCGCATCGCCAAGGTGCTGGCCCGCGCCGGCCTCGCCTCGCGCCGCGACGCCGAGGAGATCGTCACCCAGGGCCGCGTCACCGTCAACGGACGGGTGATCAACTCGCCGGCGCTCGATATCACCGACAACGATGTCGTGGCGGTCGACGGCAAGCCGTTGCCGCCGCGCGAGCGGACCCGGCTGTTCATGTATCACAAGCCGCGTGGGCTGATGACGACGCATGCCGATCCCGAGGGGCGGCCGACCGTGTTCGACAATCTGCCCGAGGGCCTGCCGCGGCTGATCTCGATCGGCCGGCTCGATTTCAACACCGAAGGCCTGTTGCTGCTGACCAACGACGGCGGACTGGCGCGGACGCTGGAGCATCCGGACACCGGATGGCTGCGCCGCTACCGCGTGCGCGCGCATGGCGAGGTGACGCAGGCTCAGCTCGACCAGCTCAAGGACGGCGTCGAGGTCGACGGCGTCAAATACGGCCCGATCGAGGCGACGCTGGAGCGCGATCAGAGCTCCAACGTCTGGGTGGTGTTCGCGATCCGCGAGGGCAAGAACCGCGAGGTGCGCAACGTGATGGCGCATCTCGGGCTCGAGGTGAACCGGCTGATCCGGATCTCCTACGGCCCGTTCCAGCTCGGCGAGCTCGAAGAGGGCAAGGTCGAGGAGGTCAAGACCCGGGTGCTGCGCGAGCAGCTCGGCGAGAAGATCGCCAAGATCGCCGGTGCCGACTTCACACGTCCGGAGCAGCGCGACGCCGCTGACGGCGACGGTGCGCCAGCGAGGAAGCCGAAGCCGAGCAAGCGCGAGACCATCAACGACCGCAAGGGTCGCCGCGTGCTGGTGCAGCGCACCGGCAGCGAGGAAGCGCGCGCCCGCAACGAGGACGAGGCCAACGGCTACGGCCCGCCGCGCCGTCCCAAGCGCGGCTATCACGGCAAGCGCGATCTCAAGCCGCAGGACGAGTAGCGGTCGATGCGTGTCGTCGGGGGCAGGCTGAAGGGCCGCAATCTCGCGTCGCCGTCGGGCCGCGAGATCCGGCCGACCGCGGACCGCTTGCGCGAGTCCGTGTTCAACATCCTGGTCCATGCCTACGACAACCCGATCGAGGACGCCCGCGTGCTCGATCTGTTTGCCGGCACCGGCGCGCTCGGGATCGAGGCGGCCTCCCGCGGTGCCAGGTTCACGCTGTTCGTCGACAATGGCGCCGAAGCGCGCGCGTTGCTGCGCAACAATGTGGAATCGCTCGGCCTCGGCGGGACCACAAAAGTCTACCGCCGCGATGCCACCGACCTCGGACCGGCGCATCCGGTCGAGCCGTTCGCGTTGGTGTTTCTCGATCCGCCCTATGGCAAGGGCCTCGCCGAAAAGGCGCTGGCCTCGCTGCGCGATGGCGGTTGGCTGACGCCGAGCGCATTGCTTGTGGTCGAGGAGGCCAAGGCCGCGGCATTCGCGGCTCCCGAGGGCTTTGAGGAGATCGAACGTCGCGCCTACGACGATACCGAATTCGTGTTCCTTCGCGAAAAAGTGTAGGGCGGTTCAGCGTCGGCGTCATTTGACGACGTTATGCTGCATGCATGACCGACACTCTCGCCATGCTCGCAAATCAATTGGAGGCGCGCGCCAAGGCGTTGCGCGGCGCAGGCGATGACGCGGCATTGCTTGCGGCCGCGCGTCACGCCGCCGACCAGATCGAACGCCATCGCGGCGCGCCGGACAGTGACCGGACCGAAGCGCTGAAGGTGGCGCAGCGGTTGACGTTCAACGCCGCAGCGGATTGCTGGCCGGGCTGGAGCGTTTCGGAGAGGCCGATCGACCCGGATCATCTGCTGGCGGCGCGCGAACTCGCGGAGTGCTCGCTGCGCCTCGTCGAGAGGCTCGAGCTCGGGCCGCTGCGCGTCGCAACCGGCATCTGGCTGGTCGGCGCTTTTGACCTTGCGCTCGGCCGGTACGACGAGGCGACCGGGCTGTTCTCCGATGCGCGCGGACACTATGCCGCGGCGAATGCGCCCGGTCTCGTGCTGCTGGTGGATGGCTATGCCGCGATCGTGCGGCAGGTCGGCAAGCGTCCGGCCAGCGGCGATGATCTCGATCAGGTCTGCGCCCGAATCGCGGCAGGTGGCTTCAAGGACGGCGATGAATGGATCGCACAGCTGCGCACCGCACTCGAGGTGTTCGCGCGGTAGGAACTTGTAGGATGGGTAGAGCGCAGCGAAACCCATCATGGTGCCGCGGAACGAAAGTTGATGGGTATCGCTGCGCTCCACCCATCCTACGGAATCGTGCAAGATCTATCTACGTCCGAACAGCTTCTCGATATCACTGAGCTTCAGCTCGACATAGGTCGGGCGGCCGTGGTTGCACTGGCCGGAGTTCGGGGTGTCTTCCATTTCGCGCAGCAGCGCGTTCATCTCTTCCGGCTTGAGGCGGCGGCCGGCGCGGACCGAGCCGTGGCAGGCCATGGTGGCGGCGACATGCATCAGCCGGCGCTCCAGCGGCAGCGCCTCGTCCCATTCCGCCATGTGTTCGGCGAGATCGCGCAACAGACCGGCCGCGTTGGCCTTGCCGAGCAGCGAGGGCGTCTCGCGCACCGCGACGGCGCCGGGGCCGAAGGATTCGATCGCAAGTCCGAACGAGCACAGCTCTTCGGCGCGATCGAGCAGCTTCTCGACGGTCGCCTCATCGAGTTCGACGATCTCGGGGATCAAGAGGATCTGGCGCTGCACGCCGTTCTTCGCCAGCGAGGCTTTCAGCCGCTCATAGACGATGCGCTCATGGGCCGCGTGCTGGTCGACCACGATGAGGCCATCGCGGGTCTGCGAGACGATGTAGGTCTCGTGGATCTGGGTGCGCGCGGCGCCGAGCGGACGGTCCAGCATGTCGGGCGCGGGCGCCGCTTCGAAGCGCACATCGGCGGTCGGCGTGCCGACATCGAAGGCGGCCCGTCCCGGCTCGGCAAAGGCGGTCGCCGCCGCGGCTTCGAAGCCGCGCATCGGACCAGCGGGATAGGACGGCGAAGAGCGCCAGTCCCAATTGCCCGGCCGCGGCGGCGGCGTGAAAGCGGGGCGGAACGCCTGCAAGGTCGCGCCGTCGGCGGTGTTGGCCGCGGTGCGCCTTCCCTCGCGCGCCAGGCCGTCCTTCAGCGCGTGCACGATCAGCGCGCGCACCAGGCCGGCGTTGCGGAAGCGCACCTCGGTCTTGGCCGGATGCACATTGGCGTCGACCTCTTGCGGGTCGCAGGTCACGAACAGTGCCACCACGGGATGGCGGTCGCGCGGCAGATAGTCGGAATAGGCCGCACGCACCGCACCGAGGATCAGCTTGTCGCGCACCGGGCGGCCATTGACGAACAGATATTGCCCGAGCGCATTGGCGCGGGTCAGCGACGGCGCGGCGGCAAAGCCCTCGACCACGACGCCTTCGCGTTCGGATCGCACCTCGATGGCGCTGGCGCGAAAATCGGCGCCAAGGATATCGCCGAGCCGGGTCAGCCGGCCGGCCGCGCCGGGCAGCGCGGCGGCCCAGGTCACCGGCGCACGCTCCTCGCCGGCCAGCGTGAAGGCGATGTCGGGGCGCGCCATGCCGAGCCGCCGCACCACCTCGCGGATCGCCTCCGCCTCGGTGCGATCGGTCTTGAGGAATTTCAGCCGCGCCGGCGTGGCGTAGAACAGTTCATTGACCTCGACGCGGGTGCCCTGGCCGAGCGCGGCCGGCATGATCTCCGATTTCTCGCCGCCCTCGACCGCCAGCGACCACGCATGCGGCTCGCTGGCATGGCGCGTGGTGATACCGAGCTTGGCGACCGCGCCGATCGACGGCAGCGCCTCGCCGCGGAACCCGAGGGTGCGGATGCGCAGGAGGTCTTCGTCATCGAGCTTGGAGGTGGCGTGGCGGTCGACGGCAAGTGCGAGGTCTGACCGCGTCATGCCGCCGCCGTCGTCGGTGATGCCGATCCGGCGCCGTCCGCCGCCATCGGTGAAGACGTCGATCCGGCTGGCGCCGGCGTCGATCGCGTTCTCGACCAGTTCCTTGACCACGCTCGCAGGACGTTCGACCACCTCGCCGGCGGCGATGCGGTTGACGAGCTGTTCGGGAAGCTGGCGGACGGGCATGGATCGACTGTCGGGAACACGATTCGAGGCTGGACGCCACTATAAATGGCCGCGCCGGCAAATGCATGGGACGGAGGCGCCGATGCCGCCACGGGCTGGGGATGATTCCGGGCTATGGCCTTGAAGTCGTTCGCCTTCGAGGGCTCGCGCGTTACGCCCTACGTCGCGATTGTGGGGCCGCACGCACAGGTATATCGTTTAGAAAAATTATAAGTTCTCGCCGGAGGAACGCCATGTGCCATCTTTTCGCGCACCAGCCGCAGCGTGACTATGAATCGCAGACCCGATCGTTGCGGATCGACGGCCATTGCACCTCGATCCGGCTGGAAATGTCGTTCTGGGACACGCTCGAGGAGATCGCGGCCAAGGAAGGCATGACGCTGGCCAAGTTCCTCACCACCCTGCACAACGAAGTGCTCGACCATCACGGCGAGGTGAACAATTTCGCCTCGCTGCTGCGCTGCTCCTGCCTGATCTATCGCGCCAAGGCGAATGCGCCGGCCGTGGTTCCGGACTATCGCGGGACGACGGCGCCGATCATGGACGCAGCGGAATAGGCACGCCGTATCTGAAAGGACCGATGCGTATTCCCGAGCAGGCACATCGGATCGGGATTGTGGTAGCTACGACAGGATGCCTTCAAAGAGCGGTCGCGCGAACAAGTCGACGGCGCGGTCCCTGGCCAGCGCAGGTACCCAGCGGTCGAGCTCGGAGGCAGCATTGATCATCCCCGTAACCTGTTCGGCGGCAATCGATGTATCAAGCAGGCGAACGTCTCCGTTGAGCATGGCTTCTACCACGAACACGCCCAGTTGCTCGGTCAGGCGGTCGAGCGCTTGCCTGCAATTCTCGCGGATTGGCTCCGGCAAGGCATTCCATGCCGAGGTTCGGATCAAGGGCCCATGATCCGATAGCTGAATTCGAACCTGCGCCTGCGCAGCCGCCATCAGCCGCGCCCAGCCTGAGTCATGGCGCTGACGCGCCAGTGTCTGGGTGCGGCGAATGATGTCGAAGGTCCGTTCGAAACATGACGCAACCAGCTCCTCCTTGCTATCATAGTGGTGATAGAAGGACCCTTTGGTGAGGTTCAGGCGTCTTGCGATGCGATCGACGGAGGCGCCGCGATAACCCTCGTCGTTGGCCAGCATGGTTGCCGCGCGCAGGAAGGCGTCGGGAGTGGGGGTATCGGCTGAGTCGGATTGTGACCAATCGATCTCCAGCCCGGCCAACTCCTTCCATTGACCGCGCCGGCGAGCGAGCCCGTTGATCACGATGTCGCTCATGCGCGCCGCGGCGTATGCGTAGTCGTCGGGCTCGTAGCGGGAGATCCAGCGGCGCATCCAGTTGGTCAGCGACACCAGCAGATGCGCCCGCGCGTTCCGCTCCTGCGGTCCCAGGATGTCCTTCGGTAGCAGCTTCCGAACGCTGCGAAACATCTCGGTATAGGCGGCAAATACGCGATCGGCCTCAGGGGCCTTCAGTGCCCGGATATCGTTGAAGTTGACCAACGCGTCGCGTTGACCGCGGGCGATTCCGGCGAGTACGTCGGCGTGTCCATGGATCAGATGGCGGATCCTGGCCTCTGGATCGCCAGCGTCGAGCGCCGCGTCGGCCAACGCATGCCCCGAGCCGATCGCCTTGATCAGGCAGGCCGCCGCCAGGTCATCCTTGCGGTGATAGTAGTAGGTGACGCTGTTGGTGAGCAGGCCGACGCTGCCAGCGATGTCGGTGAAGGTCGCTCCCTTGAGACCAAGCCGATTGAACTGGCGGGCGGCGGCATCAAGAATGGCATCTTGTTTGGCGACGAACTTCCGGGTTCGGGTGACGTCGCCCTTGGTGTTCGGCTTGAGCTTCATGGCGTCCACGTTAGGACGATCAGAGAGTGTCGTGCAAATGGCAGGCGACGGCCTGACCGCCGCCGAGGTCGCGCAACTCCGGACTTTGGGTTCGGCAGCGCGCAAACGCCTGCGGGCAGCGGGTGTGGAAGCGACAGCCCGGTGGCGGATTGGTTGCGCTCGGCACTTCGCCGCTGATGATCGCCCGCGGTCGTGCCGCCTCGACCTCGGGGTCCGCCACCGGCACGGCCGCGAGGAGGGCCTGCGTGTAGGGATGTAGCGGCGACGTGTAGAGGGCGTCGCGTGGGGCGATTTCCACGATCCGTCCCAGATACATCACCGCTATGCGATGGCTGACATGGCGGACAACGGCCAGGTCGTGGGCAATGAACAAGTAGGCAAGGCCGAGCCGCTCCTGCAGTTCGACAAACACGTTCACCACTTGGGCCTGGATCGAGACGTCGAGCGCCGATACCGGCTCGTCGCAGATGATAAGGCTAGGCTCGAGCGCCAGAGCCCTTGCGATGCCAATGCGCTGGCGCTGGCCGCCCGAGAATTGATGTGGATAGCGGCCCGCCATGTCCGGCAACAGACCGACCGTGCGCATCAGTGTGGCAATTCGCTCCTCATAGGCCTCACGATCTCCTGCGAGTCCATGCACCACCAGGGGCTCGCCGATAATATCACGCACTGTCATGCGCGGATTGAGCGAGCCGTAGGGATCCTGATAGACCATCTGAATCCGCCGCCGCAGCGGCTGCATCTGCTTGCGGTCGTAGGACGTGATGTCCTGGCCCTCGAACTCGATGCGGCCGGAGGTCAGCGCCTGCATCTTCAGGATCGCCAGGCCCGTGGTCGACTTGCCGCAGCCACTTTCCCCGACGAGACCAAGCGTCTCGCCGCGCGCCAGCGAGAACGATACGCCATCGACCGCACGCACCGCTCCGACCTGCTTTCGCAACAGGGTGCCAGCACTGATCGGAAAATGGACCTTCAGATCGCGGACTTGCAGCAGCTGTTGCGACATCGGTCAGCCCTCCATGATGCAGGCCGCGCTGTGACGCGGGCCGACTTCGCGCAGCGGGGGCGGGGCCTGCTTGCAAGCGTCGACGGCCTGGCGGCAGCGCGGCGCGAATGCGCAGCCAGGTGGCAGCGCCGCGAGGTTCGGTGGCTGGCCCTCGATGGGAACCAGACGTTGGTGCGTATCGCTGTCCAGCCGGGGCACCGAGGCCATGAGCCCGCGGGTGTAGGGATGCCGCGGCCGCGAATACAACTCCCGTGCCGGGGCCGTCTCCACGATGCGCCCGGCATACATGACGGCGACGCGGTCGGCGTACCGCGCGACCACGCCGAGGTCGTGCGTGATCAGGATCAATGCCGAGCGCGAGCGGAGCGCCAGATCCTTGAGCAGGTCCAGGATTTGCGCCTGCACCGTGACATCGAGTGCTGTGGTCGGTTCATCGGCGATGATCAGCCTCGGCTGGCAGGCCATGGCCATCGCGATCATCGCGCGCTGGCGCATGCCGCCGGAGAATTGGTGCGGATAGGCGTTAACGCGCGAAGCGGGGTCGGACATCCTCACCCGCCCAAGCAGGTCGCGCGCAGCAAGCAAGGCTTTCGACCACGGCGCGCCGCCGTGGCGGTTGATGGGCTCGCCGACCTGGAGGCCGACCGTCAGCGCCGGGTTCAGCGAACTCATCGGCTCCTGGAAGATCATGGCGATCTTGTTGCCGCGGATGTCGCGAATTTCCGCATCGGACAGCTTCAGCAGGTCCAGCCCGTCGAACAGGATTTCACCGTCCTCGATCCGGCCGGGCGGGTTCGGGATCAGTCGCAGGATCGACAGCGCCGTCATGCTCTTGCCCGAGCCGGACTCGCCGACGATGGCCAGCGTCTCGCCCGCATCCACGTCGAAGGAAACGCGATTGACCGCGGTGATCGCGCCGCGGTCGATGCGAAAGCGTGTCGTCAGATTGCGCACCCGCAGCAGGGGCGGTGGCTGCGCGCCACCGTCCCCAACAGCGTCCGGAAGATTCGCCGGGCCGTTCAATAGCCCATCCCCTTCTTCATTTCCTGGTCGATCCATATCCGCGCGTGGATCGGGCCCGGACGCTCTGCGCCAGCGCGCAACTCACCACCATAGTTCTTCACCCACGGCCACCAGGCCGTATAGACATAGGGGACGGGCAGGAAGATGTAGGGCGCCTTGTCGATGATCGACCGCGTCATCTCCTTGAGCATTGCCTGACGCTTGCCTTCGTCCTGCTCCTGATAGGCCTCGTTCATCTTGCGGTCGATGTCGGGATCGGAGAACTGCGACGGATTCCACGTCTGCTTCGTGACGAAGCTCTTGCGCAGCGTGGTGGTCGGGTTGGTATGGCCGTTGAGCATGAAATAGCCAGCGGCGTTGGTCTTGGTGGTCATCGCCGACAGGAATGCGCCGTATTCCATCGGCTGAATTTCGATCTTGACGCCGACCTGCTCCAGATAGGCTGCCACCAATGGCAACAGGTCCATGTGGTCGGGCGAGCAGGAGCACACCTGAACCTTGAAGGAGAAGCCGTTCGGATAGCCGGCTTCCGCGAGCAGCGCTTTCGCCTTCTTCGGATTGTAGGTGTAGAGTTCCTTGATCGAGTCCGGCATCTGCTCGAGAGGCTCGAAATAGCCGATGTAGTCGGGGTGTTGCGGGTAGGCGAACAACTGCCCCTCGCCATTGTAGAACGAGCTCAGAATCTCCTGCTTGTTCACCGCCATGTTGAGCGCGCGGCGTACCCGTACGTCGTCGAACGGCTTCGTGTCGTTGCGCATGGCGAGGAACGTGCCCCCAGTGGCAAGCCAGCGTGACCACTGCAGCTTGGGCGCGCTCTTCTTGAGCTCTTCCACCGCGCTCCATCGGATGGATTCCAGCAGGTCGAGCTTGCCGGTCCGCAGCGCGGCGAGGAACGTGGCCTCGTCCTTGATGGTGCGATAGACGATCTTGTCCACGAACGGCAACTGATAGGACTTGCCGTCGATGACTTCCTTGTCCCAGTACTTGTCGTTCTTGGAGAATGTGGCCGCGTTGCCCTGCACGTAGTCCGTGAGCCGGAATGGCCCCGTTCCATTGGCGTTCTTCCAGTTTCCCGCGCCCGCGTCGGCGACCTCCTTCGGCACGATGCCGGAGTAGTAGCCCCAGCCGAACCGATAGTCCCACTCGGAGAAATAGGTCTTGAACGTAAACACGACGGTGTGCTTGTCGGTCGCCTCGACCTTTGCGATGTGGTCAAAATAGGTCGGAATCTTCTTCGGACTGTTGTTGAGCCGTTCGTAGCTCTGCACCACGTCCTCGGCCACGAGTTCGCGCGCCGCCATTACGCCGGGTTTCTCCGGAAACATCACGCCCTGACGGAGCTTGATCTCCACGCGCGGCGGATCTTGCTTCCACTGCCAACTCTCGGCGAGTTCACCGCGAATCGCGTCCGACGGAAGCCACGCGTCCGGTACGAACGAGTAGGGGCCGCCGTGCCGCTTCGACTTGCTGAGGTCGGCGGCGAACAATTGCTCGTACATCAGGCCGGTGTCCTGCTGGAACTTCCACGCCCAGTCGGCCGGATCCCAGGTGAGGGGCGAAAGCGTGACATAGACGTTGCCGATGTTGAGGGTCCCGCCGCGTTGCGGCACCGCTTCGCCTGCGGATGCCAACCCAGCCGGTAGCGTCAACGCGCCAGCCAGCGACAGTGCGCGCAACGTTCTTGCAATCGATCCCAGTCCGGTCGTTGGCTTTCGCATCGTGTGTTTCTCCCCGTCTCGTTCCGTTGATTGTCCCTAGCGCGAGTTGCGCATGCGCGGATCAAGCAGGTCGCGCAGCGCGTCGCCGAATACGTTGGTGGCGTAAACGACCACCGTCAGACAAAGCCCAGGCGCGAGCGCCAGCCATGGTCCCTGGAACATGTACGTGCGGGCGCTGCCGGAAAGCATGCCGCCCCAGGTGGGCGCGGGCGGCGGCACGCCGAGACCGAGGAACGACAGGCCGGATTCCGCAAGGATCACCGCGCCGACGCGGGTGGTGAACAACACGATGATCGGCGGCATGATGTTTGGCAGGATGTGCCGCCACAGGATGCGGCCAGTCGAGGCACCGATCGACTGTGCTGCATGCACATACAGGTTCTCCCGCGCCGACAGCACGGCGCTGCGGATGATGCGGGAGCCCGCAATGCCAAGCACCAGACTGAGGATACCGATGATCTGGATCATGCCGGGGCCAAGCACCGATACCACCGCGATCAAGATCACCAGTTCAGGAAACGACATGTAGGCGTCAACGAACCGCTGCGCGATCATGTCGAATCGGCCACCGATATAGGCGGTTATGGTGCCGATGGTCACCGATATCACGGTAGCGAGCGCGGCTGCCGAGAGACCGATAATCACCGACAGCCGGGCGCCATAAAGGCAGCGCGACAGCACGTCGCGGCCGAGATTGTCGGTTCCGAACAAATGTCGCAGCGATGGTGGCTTCAACCGCTCGATCGGGCTGATCTCGTTGAAGCCGTAGGGCGCCAGCAGATGCGCGAACACACCGCAAAACAGGAAGAGAACGAACACGATCCCCGCCGCCGCGCCCACCGGCTGCTCTCGGATGAGACGCGCCACGAACTGCCTCAGGGCGCCGGGCGAGGCCCGCCGTTTCATCGGGCTGGCTTCGGTCAGCGAATTCATCGGTGCCTCACCCGCGGATCGAGCAGGCCATAGCTCAGGTCCACGATCAGGTTGATCAGCATCACGGCAACACCGACCACCAGAAACACGCCGGTGATGACGGGATAGTCACGCTGGTTGACGGCCTCCAGCAGCAACGACCCCATGCCGGGAATGACGAAGATCTGTTCGATGATTACGGCGCCGCCGATCAGCAGCGGGGCTTGCAGCCCGATCAGGGTGATCACCGGAATGAGGGCATTGCGCAGTGCGTGCCGCATGACCACCAACTGCTCCGGAAGACCCTTCGCCCAAGCGGTCCGAATGTAATCCTGCCGAAGAACCTCCAGCATCATGGTTCGCGTCATCCGCATGGTCACGGCGGAGAGACCCGCGCCCAGCACGATAGCCGGCACGATCATCTGCTTGAGGTTCTGCAGCGGGGCCGCGCTGAAGGGAACATAATTGACTTCCGGTGACCAACCCCACCAGATCGAGGGAAACACCACCACCATGGTGCCCAGCCAGAAGCTCGGTACCGCCAGCAGCAAGATTGAGAACGAGCGCGCGATGATGTCGCTCACCGTATCCTGCCGTATCGCGGAATAAACGCCGATCGGCAACGCGATCGACAGCGCGACGATGAGCGCCAGGAGGCCGAGTTCAAAAGTAACCGGCAAACGCTGCAGCATGTCGTCGAGCACCGGTGTCGAACGCCATAACGAGTTGCCGAGATCGCCGCGCAAGATGCCGAAGATCCACACCACGTATTGTTGCGCCATCGGTCGGTCGAAGCCGAGCACGTGCTCGAGCTGCTCACGGCTCAGTTTATCTGCGCCGATGTCGTTCTGGCTCAGCATCATGTCGATCACGTCACCCGGGATCAGCCTGACCGTGATGAACACGATCATGCTGGCGAAGATCAGGGTCGGGATCAGGGCCAGCAGCCTCCGGACGATGTAGGCACGCATCGGCTAGCGCCAGACGTCACGGCGCGAATGGCAGCGGAGACTATGCTTGACATCGGACAGACGCACGGCGAGGCGAAGGCGCGACCGGAGACCGTGTGCGGAATGGACAATCCCGGGCATCATGCGCGTCCTCTCCTTGGATGAGCTGGCGGCTTGGTGCCGTGTTTTTCCATACTCAATTTTCGATAGTGAAGCCTACTGGCGGGTTGACCAGTATACAAGCTCCCAGATCTCCAAAAATTACACACATTTTGTGCAATGCGAGACCAAGCTTGGCTTTCTCATCGTTCCTTGGGACCATACCTATTTCCTAAATCTGTTCGATGCGGCCATTTGCCGCCGTCATGTCGCCATCTATGCTTCCATTCCGCTATCGATGTCGTTGCCGGGAATCCGATGCGTTAGCCATCGCGAGCGCGACGGCGCGCAACGCGACGATGGATCGCAGACCCGATCGTTGCGGATCGACGACCATTGCACCTTGATCCGGCTGGAATTGTCGTTCTGGGATACGCTCGAGGAGATCGCGGCCAAGGAAGGCATGACCTTGGCCAAATTCCTCGCCACCCTTTCGCCTCGCTGCATGGATGCCGCGGAATAGTTTCAGCGCAAATCGATCGCGCAAGAAAAAAGCGGCCTTGTCCCGTGCAGGACAAGGCCGCTTCAGTTCAAGGGATCTTAGAGCGTTTTCGAGCGAAG
>NZ_DDOP01000060.1:0-3713 GCF_002341725.1 Bradyrhizobium sp. UBA2491 | reverse complement strand
CGGAACGGGAAAGGCTCTAGATCTCCTTGCGCTGCATCGCGCCGGCGATGTGATCGGCCTGGCGGATCGCCAGCGACACGATCGTCAGCGTCGGATTGCACGCCGCGCCTGATGTGAACTGGCTGCCGTCGGACACGAACAGGTTCTTGACGTCGTGGGTCTGGCCGAACTTGTTGACCACGCCGTCGCGCGGCTTCTCGCTCATCCGGTTGGTGCCCATGTTGTGGGTCGAGGGATAGGGCGGCGTCGGATAGGTCACGGTGGCGCCGACCGCCTCGTACACTGCGGAGCCCTGCTTGTAAGCGTGGTCGCGCATCGCGAGATCGTTCGGGTGATCGTCGAAATGCACGCTGGCGACCGGCATGCCGAACTTGTCCTTGACCTTCGGATCCAGCGTGATGCGGTTGGTCTCCTGCGGCATGTCCTCGCCGACCAGCCACATCCCGGCCATCCGCGGATAGCCCTCCATCGCGCCGGTGAAGCTGCGGCCCCAGGCGCCGGGGTTGAGGAACGCGGCCATGAAGGGCAGGCCGAGCGACAGCGTCTCCATCTCGTAGCCGCCGACGAAGCCGCGCTTCGGGTTGTTCGCAGCCTCGTCGCGGATGATGCCGGCCATCGTGGTGCCGCGATACATGTGCACCGACTTCTCGAAGCTCGCATACACGCTGCCGGTCATGTGCCGCATGTAGTTGCGGCCGACCTGGCCGGATGAATTGGCGAGCCCGTCCGGGAACATGCTGGAGGCGCTGTTGAGCAACAGCCGCGGGCTCTCGATCGAGTTGCCGGCGACCGCGACCACGCGCGCCTTCTGGCGCTGCATCGCGCCGCTCGCATCGGCATAGACCACGCCGGTGACCTTGCCGGACTGGTCATGCTCGATCTTGATCACCATGCTGCCCGGGCGCACCTCGAGATTGCCGGTGGCTTCGCCCTTCGGGATCTCGGTGTAGAGCGTCGACCATTTGGCGCCCGACTTGCAGCCCTGGAAGCAGAAGCCGATCTGCTGGCAGGAGCCGCGGCCGTCGCGCGGCTCGCTGTTGATCGCCATCCGCCCGGTGTGCACCTCCTTGTAGCCGAGCTTCTTGGCGCCGGCCTCCAGCACCTTGAAATTATTGTTGCCGGGCAGCCCGGGGATGCCGTTGGTGCGGGTGACGCCCATCTTGTCCTCGGCCTTGGCGTACCACGGCTCCATCTCGGCGAGCGTGATCGGCCAGTCCAAGAGATTGGCGCCGGGGATGCCGCCATAGGCCGACTTGATCTTGAACTCGTGCTCGTCGAAGCGCAGCGACGCGCCGGCCCAATGCGTGGTCGAGCCGCCGACCGCCTTGACGATCCAGGCCGGCAGATTGGGGAAGTCCTTGTGGACGCGCCAGGTCCCCGACGTGGTGCGCGCATCCGACCAGGCGAGCTGGGAAAAACTGTCCCATTCATCGTTGATGAAGTCCTGGTTCTCGATGCGCGGGCCGGCCTCCAGGATCACCACCTTGATGCCCTTCTGCGCCAGTTCATTGCCGAGCGTTCCGCCGCCGGCACCGGAGCCGACGATCACGACAACGCCGCTGTCATTCAGATCGAATTTTGCCATTGTGTCCTCCCGAGCGTTCGTTGTCCGATTCAGGCCTTGGGCAGCCAGTCGATATCGGCGAAGCCGCGCTTGATGTAGCCGCCATGCTCGGCGGAGGAGCCCTCGTAGCCGAACCGCGGCCATACCTCCTTGTTGTTGTAGAGCGAGACGACGAGGTCGCCGCGGATCTTCTGGAAGAACGCGCTTTCCTCGATCCGTTGCAGCAGCGCGACGCGATCGTTCTCCCAGGCGACCTGCGCGTAGGGCATCTTGTGGCGGTCGTTGGCCTCCTGATCGAGCCGCGCGACGCCGTCATTGATCAGCGACTTGACCGCCGGGTCCTTGGCGGCCTTGTCGTCCCACGGCTTGACCGCCGTGATGTAGTAGCTGTCGCCGAGGAAATCGTGCGGATAGATGTCGCGCGCCATCTTCAACAGCGTCTTCATGGTCGCCGGCGTCAGCGTGCCGGCTTCGTCGGCCCACGCATCGGTGATGCCGAGCCCGGTCGATGTCGCGATCGCGACCGCCGGTGCGGTGACCGCCGCGCCTTTGAGAAATACGCGCCGGTCATATTTGCTGCGTCGATCGATTTCTCTCATGGTTTCCTCCGTAGATCATTTTTATGATTGAGTTAGCCGAAGCGCCCGCCGCGCTGGATCACCTCGATCTTGTAGCCGTCGGGATCTGCGACGAAGAAGAAGCGCGCCAGCGTCTTGCCGTCATGCTTGAAGTCGCGCAGCGGCCCCGGCGACAGCTTCTCCTGCTCGAAGCGCGCGTGCTCGGCATCGACGTCATCGACGACGACGGCGAGATGGCCGTAGCCGTCGCCGAGCGCGTAGGGCTCCTTGCGGTCGAAATTCACCGTGAGCTCGACCTCGAACGGCGACGACGGATGGTGTAGATAGATCAGCGCGAAATCGGCAAAGCGCAGATTGTCGGCGATCTCCAGCCCGAAGGCGCGGTGATAGAAGTCGAGCGCCTTGGCCTCGTCGAACACGCGGATCATCGAATGCACGGGTTTCGCCATTCAGTTCAGCTCCTTCAGATAGGCGATGATCATGGCGCGGGTCTCCGGCTTGGCCTGCCGATAGGCCATCACGGCGCCGGGGATCAGCTCTTGCGGATTGGTCAGCCAGGCATCGAGGTGAGCGTCGTCCCAGACGAAATCGGCCTTGGCGAAGCCTGCGGAATATTTGAAACCGTCGGCCTTGCCGGCATGGCGACCGACCACTTTGAACAGCGACGGTCCCTGTCGCACGGGATCGGATGCATTGTTGGTGTGGCAGGTCGCGCATTGCTGCTTGAACAGCGTCGGGCCGTCAGGCGGCTTGGCGGCCGGCAAGGGCATTTGCGCTGCCGCGATTTGCACTGCAAGCATCGCGCTGCAAAATCCAAGCCCGATCGCAAGCCCGATCGCAAGTCCGGTCGACAGTCGTGCGCGCAGTCTTGTCATCCACACCACCGCTTGTTTGCAGTGACTGTAGGAGGCCGAAAACTGCCGGTGGTAGTAGCGGGCTGTTTCACCGCAGAACAAAACCGGCCAGCGGAACCGGTACGGTGGACATGGCCGCCCGGCGGTCTACGCGCCGTATCCGGCGTTCCTCAATCGTCGAAACGCCGTGTGCCGCGACCGGCCTTGATGTCGCTGCGGCGTTTCTTGCCCTCGAGCCGGCGCTGCTTGGAGCCGAGCGTCGGCTTGGTCGGCCGTCGCGGCGTCGGCCGCACCATCGCTTCCTTCAACATCTCGAGCAGTCGCTCGATCGCATCGGCCCGGTTGCGTTCCTGGGTGCGGAACCGGAACGCCTGAATCACGATCACGCCGTCCTTGGTCATGCGGCTACCGGCCAGCCGCGCCAGCCGTTGCGCCGCGTCCGCCGGCAGCGCGACCTTCGTCGTGTCGAAGCGGAGCTGTGCCGCGGTCGAGACCTTGTTGACGTTCTGTCCACCCGGACCGGAGGCGCGGACAAACACAATCTCGATGTCGTTCTCGTCGATCGTAAGGTCGCGGGACACCCGCAGCATGACAGCACCCGGTGAGGGAAGAATCGGCTGGTCGCAAGATAGCGGGTTTGGCTCCGCTTGGGTGGTGTTGATGGGGCGGTTACGTCTGCTGTCTGAGCCTGCGGCTCACCCCTCTCCCCAACCCTCC
>NZ_DDOP01000061.1:80559-81043 GCF_002341725.1 Bradyrhizobium sp. UBA2491 | reverse complement strand
TCCGCCGCCGTTGTCGCAACGGCTTTCATCATGACACTTCCCCTGTTTGTCGTTTTTATCGACTTTATTCGACGAAACTTGTGTCCCGCCTGATAGGTCCAACGTAAGGGGGCCGTTTGAATATCCGCTTAAATAAGAGAATAAAGAGATCATGAATTTAAGACAGTGAATCGTGGATTAAGCCCATGGATCAAGGGCTTTTCGCAACTTTTCATTGACGGTGCGGGGCCGCTGTTCACGCTTCGTCTGCCACCCCTGTCACATTCGGAAACAGCTTCGTTCGAATTCGAAACGGTGGCGTAACGGGTGTGAGGGAACCCTTACTGGTGACTGATCGGTTACCGGAAAATTGTCCGAAAATTTTTCGGGATGACAGCGCAGGATCTACACGCGATGGGCGTGGCGGCCCTCATTCGCGACCGCCTCATGGACCGGCTCCGCCGTCGGCCAGCGCAAAGCCGGCCGGCGCATGCGCCGAGATCCG
>NZ_DDOP01000061.1:0-80419 GCF_002341725.1 Bradyrhizobium sp. UBA2491 | reverse complement strand
CGGCGCATGCGCCGAGATCCGGAGAAAATGGGTCCCGACGGCAGGTCCCGCAGAGGCGTGCCCGTGGCGGGGCGCCTCGAAGGGATGCGATCCATGGGCATCCACGTAGCAGAACCAGCAGCGCTGTCTTCTCGTTGCGCGCACGACCACCCTATATTGGCAGCAGCAACCCGCTATTCGTCGTGCTGTCGCTGCGATGCAACAGTGCATCGGGCGAGCATTGCACGCGATGCTATGGGGGACGTTCGCGCGCCGACATCCAGGCCAGCGCGAGGTAAGCCGCGAGCATCAAGGCCTCGAGCCCGACCACGGTGAGGCTGCCGCCATAGATGCTCGGAAACATCAGCTCGATGACCGCCATCGACACCACGGTGGTCAGCCACACCACGGCGCCCCAGGGCGTTGCGAGCCAGAGCCCGACCGCGGCGACGAGTTCGATGACCGCGAAATAGACCGTCGCGGTCTGCCAGGCCATCGACTGGTTCTCGAAGGCCTCCTCCTCGCCGCCGACGAAGCCCGTCACCTGGGCCCAGTGATAGAGGCCCTTGGCGACCGACACGACGGCCATGATGCGCAGGAAGATGACGAGGCGGCGCGTCCAGACATTCTCGTCCGGTTCGATCCGGTCGGACGAGATCGCGCTGACCGAGATGGCGCTGTCGCGCGCCTGATCGCGTGCAGAGGTGTCAGACATCCGAATCGCCGCGCAACGGCTGCAAGCTTGGGTTCATGGCCGCAGTCTTGGCCCGCCAAGGCGGTAAAATCAATTGCCGTTGCAGCAAATCAAGGGCGCGACGGGCGCAATGACGGCGTCCCTGCGAGGTGCTAGAACTGGACTTATATCAGGTCCAGACCAGCCGTCCCCGAGGAGAGGAAGTCATGGCGATCAAATTCGGCCGCCCGATCGAACTGCGCGATACGCCGCGGCGCCAGACCGAGGCCCTCGCCTCCCCCTCGCTCGACCTCACGATCCGGATGCGCCGCAACCGCAAGTCGGAATGGGCGCGCCGCCTGGTGCGCGAGAACGTGCTGACCACTAACGACCTGATCTGGCCGATGTTCGTGGTCGACGGCCACAACGCCCGCACGCCGGTGGCCTCGATGCCGGGCGTCGATCGGCTCACCGTCGACCAGATCGTCCGCGATGCCGAGCGTGCGGCAAGACTCAATATCCCCTGCATCGCGCTGTTCCCCTTCACCGAGCCGGCGCTGCGCGACGAGCAAGGCTCGGAAGCGCTCAATCCCGACAATCTGGTCTGCCAGGCGGTGCGCGCGATCAAGAAGGAGTTCCCCGATATCGGCGTGCTCTGCGACGTCGCGCTCGATCCCTTTACCAGCCACGGCCATGACGGGCTGATCGAGGACGGCCGGATCCTCAACGACGAGACCGTCGCGGTGCTGGTGAAGCAGGCGCTCACCCAGGCCGAGGCCGGCTGCGACGTGATCGCGCCGTCGGACATGATGGACGGCCGCATCGGTGCGATCCGCGAGGCGCTCGACGACAACGGCTTCGGCGACGTCCAGATCATGTCCTACGCGGCGAAATACGCCTCAGCCTTCTACGGCCCGTTCCGCGACGCGATCGGCTCGGCCAAGACGCTGACCGGCGACAAGCGCACCTACCAGATGGACAGCGCCAATTCCGACGAGGCGCTGCGCGAGGTCGAGCTCGACATCGCCGAAGGCGCCGACATGGTGATGGTGAAGCCGGGCATGCCCTATCTCGACATCGTCCGCCGCGTGAAGGAGCATTTCGCGATGCCGACCTTCGTGTACCAGGTGTCCGGCGAATACGCGATGATTGCCGGCGCCGCCGCCAATGGCTGGATCGACGGCGAGCGCGCGATGATGGAAAGCCTGGTCGGCTTCAAGCGCGCCGGCGCCGACGGCATCCTGACCTATTTCGCCCCACAGGCCGCCGAGAAGATCAAGGCGGAGAGCTGACGTTTGCGAATGGCGATTCGACCTCGTGCCCTCTTCGCTATTCGCCACGCCCGATTCGCCATCATTCCTGCGAACATTTCGGCTAGTTAATGTTCGGCCGGACTTGGCAGGCGAGCCTCCTGTTCCCATGTCCTGCGCGGGACTTTCATCGGAGGTTGGTCATGTCCTACGGCAATGACGGCGGCAACTGGCGCAATGATGCCTGGCGCAATGACGGCGGCGTTCCCCCGCATGCGTTCGATCCGTTGATGCAGCCGGATCTGTTCCGCGGCGTGCTGACGCGACGTGTCTTTGCCTTCCTGATCGACCTCGTCGTGCTGTCGGTGCCGGTGATCCTCGCCGTGCTGTTCATCGCGGTGTTCGGCATCGTCACGCTCGGCCTCGGCTGGGCGCTGTTCTGGCTGGTCTCTCCGGCCTCGATCGTCTGGGCCATCGTCTATTACGGCGCCTCGATCGGCGGCCAGCACTCGGCCACCATCGGCATGCGCGTGATGGATCTGGAACTGCGCACCTGGTACGGCGCGCGTGGCTATTTCGTGCTCGGCGCCACCCACGCCGTGCTGTTCTGGGCAACGGTCTCATTCCTGTCGCCGCTGGTGCTCCTGATCGGGCTGCTCAACGGCCGCCGCCGGCTGCTGCACGACATCATCCTCGGAACCGTCATTATCAACAGTTCGGTCCGGACCCAGATATCCCCGGCGGCGCGGGCCTATTAGGCCCGCCTAAACCAATTGACCGTTAGCTTCCGGGGGGCGATGCTAGCTTGGCTGCCTGTCTAGTTGTGGAGCCTGACGATCTGACGTGACCCAGCACTCGCGTGATACCCCCCAGTTTTATCTGACGGCGCCCTCGCCCTGCCCGTATTTGCCGGGCCGACACGAGCGGAAGGTTTTCACGCACCTAGTCGGCGACAAAGCGGGCGACCTCAACGACTTGCTGACCCATGGCGGCTTCCGGCGCAGCCAGTCGATCGCCTACCGGCCGGCCTGCGACCAGTGCCGGGCCTGCGTCTCGGTCCGGGTGGTCGCCAACGAATTCCGCCCCTCCCGTAACTTCCGCAAGGTGCTGGCCCGCAACGCCGACATCATCGGCGAGCAGCGCACGGCGGTGCCGACGTCAGAGCAATATTCGGTGTTCCGGGCCTATCTCGACCGCCGCCATCGCAACGGCGGCATGGCCGACATGACGGTGCTGGACTACGCGATGATGGTCGAGGACAGCCATGTCGAGACCCGGATCATCGAGTACCGCAAGCGCAACGCCGACAGCGCCATCACCGGCCGCGGCGACGAGCTGATGGCGGTGGCGCTGACCGACGTGCTCAGCGACGGGCTGTCGATGGTCTATTCGTTCTTCGAGCCGGGGTTGGAAAGCCGCTCGCTCGGCACCTTCATGATCCTCGATCACATCGCCCGCGCCCGCCGGCAGGGCCTTCCTTATGTCTATCTCGGCTACTGGATCGAGGGCTCCAAGAAGATGGACTACAAGGGCCGCTTCCTGCCGCAACAGCGGCTCGCCCCATCGGGCTGGCTGCGTGTCGACGCCACTGGCGAAGGGCTGGCAGAACCGCAGGACTAGCCCTCAGCTAGGTCCCGAGCAGCGTATCGTAAAGCAGCTTCACGTTCAGGATCACGATCAGCCCGGCGACGATCCATGCCGCCACCGCAACCGGCATCGAGATCGCGAACGCGCCCATCTTGCGCTTGTCGGACACGAAGCGCACCAGCGGGATCACCGCGAACGGCAGCTGCATCGACAGCACGACCTGGCTGAATACCAGGAGTTGCGCGGTGCCGCTCTCGCCATAGAGCGCGGCAACCACGATGACCGGGATGATCGCGATGCCGCGGGTCACCAGCCGTTGCAGCCAGTCCGGCAGCTTGAGGTCGAGGAAGCCCTGCATCACGATCTGGCCGGCCAGCGTCGCCGTCACCGTCGAGTTGAGGCCCGAGGCCAGCAGCGCGACGGCAAACAGCGTCGAGGCGATGCCGAGGCCGAGCAGCGGCGACAGCAGCTCGAAGGCCTGGTCGATCTCGGCGACGTCGGAATGACCGCTCTTGTGGAACGTCGCGGCCGCCAGCACCAGGATCGCGGCATTGACGAACAGCGCCAGCATCAGCGCGATGGTGGAATCCGTGGTCGCCCATTTGATCGCGTCGCGCCGGCCGTCCTCGGTGCGCGGATAGGCGCGGGTCTGCACGATCGATGAATGCAGATAGAGGTTATGCGGCATCACGGTGGCGCCGATGATGCCGATCGCGATGTAGAGCATCTCCGGGTTGGTGACGATCTCGCGCGACGGCATGAAGCCGCCAAGCACGCCGGCGATCGGCGGCGCGGCAGCGGCGATCTGCACCGCGAAGCAGACCGCGATCACGATCAGCAGCGCGATCACGAAGGCCTCGAGGAAGCGGAAGCCGCGGTTCATCAGGAGCAGCAGCAGGAACGCGTCGAGCGCCGCAAGCAGCGCGCCGCCGATCAGGGGAATGCCGAACAGCAGTTTCAGCGCGATCGCGGTGCCGATCACCTCGGCAAGGTCGCAGGCGATGATCGCGGCCTCGCAGGCCAGCCACAGCAGCAAATTCACCGGTCGCGAATAAGTCGCACGGCAGGCCTGCGCGAGGTCGCGGTCGGTGGCGATACCGAGCCGCGCCGAAAGCGCCTGCAACAGGATCGCCATCAGATTGGAGAGCAGGATGACCGACAGCAGCGTGTAGCCAAACTTCGATCCACCGGCGAGATCGGTGGCCCAGTTGCCCGGGTCCATGTAGCCGACCGAGACCAGATAGCCCGGGCCGGCAAAGGCCAGCAGCCGGCGCCACCACACACCCGAGGTCGGTACCGCGACGGTAGCGTTCACCTCCGGCAGGCTGCGGGCATGCCCGGAATCACCCCGCCAGCCGCCTGACGTGGCATTCGGAAGGGAAACGGAAGGCATTTCAGGAGTCCGGGCATCCATCTTGCCAAGATGGCCCAAGTCACCCGTTATTGCAACTCACTTGCAACTGCATCTGGGCTCACGAAAATGATACCGGGACAGCAGCTTGTAAAGTACTGAGGAAGTGCTTTACGTTAGAGACATGATCAAGCTGCCCGTCGAGACGCCGACCGCAACGCTGCGCTACGCCCTCGCCCCCGACCCGTCGGGCATCGAGGCGATCGAGGCGACCTTTGCGGCCTATGACCGGATGATGGCGATCCTCGCCGAGGTCGCGCCGGTCGGCGCCAACCTCGTCTCGTTGCACGCCCAAGCCTACGAGACGATCCGCAAGGAGACCGGCCTGCCCGCGCGGCTCGTGACACTCGGCCTGCGCGACCGCGCCAACTACATCGCGGACACTGCCGTCCGCCGGATACCGCTCGACGACAAGTTGTTCGCGATCAAGGGCCCAACTTCACTGACCATTAGCACTGTCAGCGGACGCGTCTTGGTGCCGTTCGACGTGCCGGGATATGTCTCGGGCTGGGAAAGCCCCTTCCCGGCGCATTTGATCTCGGATGGCCGCGGCTACGAAATCCACATCGCCGTCAAATCCAAATCAGCACCACCGGAGGAGAAGACCATGCTTCACGAAGGCATCCTTGCGCGCATGGGCCGGCTTCTTGCCGCCATCGCGAGCCAGACCATCGACAATGTCGAGAACAACAACAAGGTCGCGCTGGTCAAGCAGGCGATCCGCGAGATCGACGCCGGCGCCGACGAAGCGCGCTATGCGCTCGGCAAGTCGCGCGCCGAAGAATTCCGTTTGAAGAAACGGCGCGAGGAACTGGATACCGAAACGGCCAGCCTGAACGAGAAGATTCGTCTCGCACTTGCGGAAAATCGCGAGGATCTCGCGCGCGCCGGCGTCGCACGGCAGATTGATCTGGAGTCGCAGGTGATCGCGCTGGAGCGCGCGATGGATTTCATCGAGCTCGAGATCGATGAGCAGACCAAGGCGCTACAGGCCATGCTCGGCGCGCGGCGTGAAGCAGAGAATAGATTAACCGATCTCGAACAAAGCCTGCTGCGTGAAGCCAAGGACGAAACCAGCCGGGGGGCATCGACGACCAATACATTGAGTGCTGAACGCGCCATGGCAGCGATCGCCCGGGTCACCGGTGTTCCCGCTTCCAGCGTGCTCGGCGACAAGGAACTTGACGAACTCGATCGCTTGCACCGCGAAAAGGAAATCGCGGCGCGGCTTGAAAGGATCAAGTCAGACAAATGAGTGCAGTTGGCGACATCCTGCTCGCCCCGGACGTGCGGCCCTTCGCGGTCGCGGCTGCGATCACGGTGGCACTTGGCGGCATCGAGCTGCTGACCACCATGGTCGGACTTTCGATCAGCGAACTCATCGGCAAGGATTTCGCGGTCGAGGCCGAGAGCCACAACGCTCTCGGTGGCCTGTTTCTCTGGATCAACGCCGGGCGGCTTCCCCTCCTGATCCTGATCATCCTGGTACTCGGCATATTCTCGATCGGAGGCTTCCTGCTTCAGGGCCTGGCGCATGCCGCAGGCGCCGCGATCCCGGCCCCGATTGCCGCAGTGGTTGCCGCCGCGGGCAGCATCCCGGTGATCAGAAACACCAGCCGCGGCCTCGCCCGCATCATTCCGCGCGACGAGAGTTATGCTGTCAGCGATAGCGACTTTGTTGGCAAGGTCGCAACCGTGTCGGTCGGCCCGCTCGATCAGGGCCTGCCCGGCAGGGTCCGTCTCAAGGATGTCTTCGGCAATTGGCATACCGTCTCGGCGCGTGCCAGCGCGGAGTCCGAGGCACTACCGGTCGGCGCCAGCGTGCTGCTGGTCGATCGCGATGCCAAGAGTTTCATTGCGATTGCCGCTCCCGCCGACCTCGTCGAACAACGACACTCTTCCAACAGGGCATAACACATGTGGGAACTTGCTGTACCCGTCGCCATTGGCGTCATCGCCATTCTCGTTATCGGTCTGCTCTTCGCAAAGCTCTACAAGCGCTCGACGCGCGACGAGGCCTACGTTCGCACCGGCCTCGGCGGCCAGAAGGTGGTGCTTGACGGCGGCTCACTGGTGCTGCCGATCTTCCATTCCACCGCCGCGGTCAACCTGAAGACGTTGCGGCTCGAGGTCGCGCGCGGCGGTCCGGACTCGCTGATCACCAAGGACCGCATGCGCGTCGACATCGGCGCCGAGTTCTACCTGCGCGTCAAACCCGACTCGTCCTCGATCGCGCTGGCCGCGCAGACCCTCGGCAACCGCACCAACGACGCCGCCGAGCTGCGCGAACTGGTCGAAGCCAAGTTCGTCGACGGCCTGCGCTCGGTCGCCGCGACCATGAACCTGGAGGAATTGCAGGAGCAGCGGGCGACCTTCGTCAAGGCGGTGCAGGACGCGGTCGGCGCCGACATCCAGAACAACGGCCTCGAGCTGGAATCGGTGTCGCTGACCCGGCTCGACCAGAGCGACATCAAGCATTTCAACCCGAGCAACTTCTTCGACGCGCACGGTCTCACCACGCTGACCAAGATCACCAAGGACCGTGAACAGGAGCGCAACCAGATCGTCCGCACCACCGAGGTCAACATCGCCCAGCAGGACCTGGTGGCGCGGCAGACCACGCTGACGATCGAAAGCACCAAGCGCGAGGCCGAACTGGCCCAGCAGCGCGACATCGCCAACAAGACCGCGGCGATGCGCGCGCAGACGGCGCAGGTCGAACAGACCGCGTTGCAGAACGAGGCCGAATACCGCATTCAGCAGGAGCTCGCGGTCGCCAACAAGCAGACCGAGGCCAACCAGGCCCGCGACACCCGCAAGATCGAGGCCGATCTCGCGGTCAAGCGCCGCAACACCGAGATGGAGCGCGACCTCCAGATCGTCGCGCAGGAGAGCGCGATCGCGGTCGCCGCCAAGAGCAAGGAGCAGTCGGAAGCCCAGACCATCGCCGAGACCGCGCGTGCGGTTGCGATCGCCGCCGAGGAAAAGGTCACCACCGCGCGCGCCACCGAGATCGCCGAGCGCGACAAGATCATCAACGTGATCGCCGCGCGCAAGGCGGCCGAGACCGACGCCATGCCGATCACGGTCATGGCCGAAGCCGAACGCCAGGCCGCCGCCAACAAGGCGGAAGCCACCAACGTGCTCGCCAAGGCCGACGCGGCGGCCGCCACCACCCGCGCGGCCGGTGTGAAGGCGCTCGGCCAGGCCGAGGCGGAAGTGGCGACGATGAAGGCGGAGGCGCGCAACAAGCTCAGCGCCGACATGATCGCCTACGACCTCAACGTCGCCCGCATCAACGTGATCCCGAGCGCGCTCGCCGAGGCGGTGAAGCCGATCGAGAAGATCTCCGACATCCGGATCTTCGACACCGGCAGCATGCTTGGCCGCGGCGGCAACGGCCATGCCAATGGCAATGGTGGTCTCGGGCTTGGCGATGGCCTCGCCGCGCAGTTGCTGTCGGTCTCGGCGTTCAAGCCGATGATCGACAAGATCCTCTCGGAGGCGGGCTTCCCGGCCGGCCCCGATGCGCTCACCAGCCTGACCAGCGCGCTGGCGCAGCGCAAGGCTGAAGCCGCCGCGGAGCCCGCAACCGGTGACGACGGCCGGCCTGCCACGTTGGTTGGCACCATCACCGGCCAACTCGCGCCGACGCCGCAATAACGCGATCGTGTTTGATATCATCGACAGGGCCCGCCGATTCCGGCGGGCCTTTGCTTTTTGCGTTGTCGGGAAACGGGTGGAATCGGACGTCTTCCAACCACACACTATGGACAGATCGAATTGCTGAGGATTCCGCCATGTCTGCCGATACGCCTCGCCTGCCGGCCACCTTCAATCGCCTGGCCTGGTCCAACCTCGCCGCGCAATCGGCCGAGCAGATCGCGCTTGCGGCCGCGCCCATCGTCGCCGTGCTGGTGCTCGGCGTCGGCGAAGGCCAGACCGGCCTGTTGCAAACCGCACTCACGCTGCCCTTCATTCTGTTTGCGATTCCAGCGGGCCTGCTCGCCGACCGGGTGTCGCGACGCTGGGTGATGGCAAGCTCCGAAGCGCTGCGCGCAGCCGCGCTTGCTGCGATCCTGGTGTTGCTCTGGTTCGGCGCGATGACGCTGCCGCTGCTCGCGCTGCTCGGTTTCATCGCGGTCTGCGGGACGGTAGCCTACAGCGTCGCCGCCCCTGCGCTGGTGCCGTCGCTGGTGACAGCACAGCAATTGCCGGCGGCCAACGCCCGCATCGAGCTGGCGCGCACCGTCGCCTTTGCCAGCGGACCGGCGCTCGGCGGCGTGCTGGTCGGCTGGGTCGGCGCTGCGCCTGCGTTCGGCTTTGCCGCGGCGCTGTCGGCGATCGCGGTCGTGCTGCTCGCCGGTCTCTACGAGCCGGCGCGTGCGCCCGCCCCGCGGCGTCATCCGATGCAGGACATCAGGGAAGGTGCGGCCTTCGTGATGCATCATGCCCTGCTGCGGCCGGTGTTCATCACCCAGTTCATCTTCAACACCGCATCCTTCCTGCTGCTCGCGGTGTTCGTGCCCTATGCGGTGCGCCATCTCGGGCTCAGCGCCACCGGCGTCGGCACGACGCTTGCGATGTATGGCGTCGGCATGGTGGTCGGCGCGCTGTTCGCAACCCGGGTGATGAAGCGGCTGGCGTTCGGCACCGTGATCGGGCTCGGCCCCGTCACCGGCCTGGTCGCCTCGCTCGTGATGGCGCTGACCACCTGGTTTGCGACGCCGCTGCTCGCCGGCCTCGGCTTCTTCCTGCTCGGCGTCGGCCCGATCCTGTGGGTGATCTCGACCACCACGCTGCGCCAGTCGGTGACACCGCCCTCGCTGCTCGGCCGTGTCTCGGCAATCAACATCATGAGCTACGGCGCCCGCCCGCTCGGCTCCGCGCTCGGCGCCATCGTCGGTGGCCTCTATGGTGCCGAAGCCTGCCTGTATCTCGCGGCTGCGATCTTCGCCGCACAGGCGCTGGTGATCCTGATGTCTCCGGCAGTGTCGCTGACGCGGCAGCCCGACATGGTCGGCGAGCCGGCGCGCTGCTAGATCGGACCACCCATCCCGTCATTGCGAGCGGAGCGAAGCAATCCATGCCGCCAGCTGCGGAGACATGGATTGCTTCGTCGCTTCGCTCCTCGCAATGACGGTGAGAAGTTTAGCTCGCCAGATAGCGCTCATACTTGCCGCCGACGACCTCGTCGGCGGCAACCGCCGGATCCAGCGTGTAGAGGTCCTGCGCATGGCCGATGCCGCGCAACACGAAGCGGCCGGTCGAGACCAGATAGTTGCGGCCGACGGCATCGAGCCCGGCGCGAAACGCGGTCGAGGTCAGCAGGTCGCGATCGACCGAGGCGCACATCGAGGCGATCCGGCTGACTTCGTTGACGGCAGGCCCGACCACCGTGAAATCCAGCCGGTCCTGGCTTCCGATATTGCCGTAAAACACCTCGCCGACATGGAGCCCGACATAGGCCGAGGTGGTCGGCTGTCCGTCGGTGGCACGGCGGGTGTTCAAGGCGTCCATGTTGTTGCGGAAGGTGTGTTCGGCCCGCAGCGCCGCGCGCTTGGCGCCGGCCAGGTTTTCGCCGGTGAACATCGCCAGCACGCCGTCACCGATCAGCTTCAGCACCTCGCCGCCGGCATCGTGGATCGCGTCGATCGAGGCCTGCGCATAGTCGTTGAGGAACGGAATGATCTCGTCCGGGCCGATGCGCTCGCTGATCGCGGTCGAGCCACGCACGTCGGAGTACCACAGCACGGCCTTGATCTTCTCGGTGATGCCGCGCTGCATCCGTCCGCGCAGCACCTGCTCCGCGGTCTCGCGGCCGAGATAGACCCGCCCGAGCGTGCGGGCGATCTCGACCTGCGCGGCCGATTTGATCGCGAGCCCGAGCACGGGCACGAGGTCGCGCAGCGCAGCCATATGGCTCTCGCCGAAGCCGTCCGAGTGACGGGTGGTGTAGTAGGAATAGAAACAGTCCATCTCGCCGATCGTGCCGGCCTCGCCGAAGCGGTGCACGAAAGCGGCGAAGTGCTTGTGACCCTTCTCGGCGAGTTCGCCGATCATCGAAAAATCGTGCGAGCCGTTGAGGTCGATCACCATCTCGTCATGGCCGTTTTCGAGCATGTGATGGAACGCCGACCTCCGCCAGGTCTGGCTGGCCTCGCCGGTGCTGGTCGAGCCGTACTCGAAGATGTCGGCCTCGTTGCTCACGCCGTCGTTCCAGCGGAAGCCACGCCCCTCGAAAATCGGATGCAGCGTATCGATGAACACGATCGCCCGCGACAGCGGCATGCCGGCGGCCCGGCCGCGCTCGCAGAAGCCGCGCAGCAGGTCGTTTTCCGGCAGGCCGGTCAGGCCCTGGCGGACCAGCCAATTCATGAGGCGCAAGCGGGGCGTCAGTTCCATCAGCTGATTATGCCGGGCAATCGGTGCGGGAGGAAGGGCTTGTCGTCGCGTGACAGATGCGGACGCCAACGCGGCATTGCAAGGGCCGCTCCGCCTCACCATTTCGCGCGGAACAGCGCGGCCGGATGGCTGCAATTCCGCTTTCCTTTGGCTCAGCCATCGCGCACAACAGCGCATGGACAACGACCCCGGTCAGCCAAGCCCGATCCGACGCCTGATGCAATGGGCGATCACGCCGCCACAATCCTACGGGGTCTATCTTGGCGGCCTCATCCTGGTGTTCGCCCTGTCGTTCTACGCCGGCACGCTGAGGCCGAAGCACGTGCCTGCCCCGTCGGTGACCGCACCATCCGCCCCGCGTAGCTGATCAGGCCGATTTGCGCTCCGACGTCGCGATCCAGATCCCGGCGAACACCGCAATCAGGCCGACGACCAGATTGGCGGTGATCGGCTCCCCGACCAACTGCCTCGCCAGCAGCCCGGCGGCGATCGGATTGACCGTCATGGTGTTGGCGACACGGGTCGGCGACGCCCGCTCCAGCGCGAGCACCCACAGGATGAAGGCGAGCGCGCCGCCGGCTATCCCGAGATAGAGCCCCGCGATCCATTGCGGCGTGCCGAAGTCGCGCAGCGTCGCCAGGCTCCCCGTGCACATGCCCACCGCCGCAAGCGCAGCCGCACCCGCGCCCATGCCCACGGCGAGGAAGCCGAGCGCGCTGGAACGGCGGATCAATGGCCGCGACAGCACGTTGTAGAACGCCATGCAGAGCACCGCGGCCGCCATGATCAGTTCACCGCGCCACGCCCCCGCCGGCGCCGCCGACAGCCCGGATGCTAGCGCAGCCGCCACCCCGAGCACCGCGATCGAGACCCCGATCGATTTCCGCATCGTCAACGGCTCGATGCCGAGCACGGCGCCGACCACCATGGTGAAGAGCGGCAGCGTCGCCAGCGCAAGACTGGCGCGGGCCGCGGTGGTGTAGGTCATCGCGATATTATAGAGCACGAAGAAGACGCCGAAGAAGGCGATGCCGAGCGCGGCCACCGCAAGCCAATCCTCGCGCCGCGGCCACTTCGCGCCGAGCAGGACCGCGGCGGGGAGCACGCACAGAAAGCCGATCGCCCAGCGCAGGATGGCGAGCGTGACCGGATCGGCATTGCCGGCCAGGTAACGCGTGATCGCCGCCGCCATGCCGCCGAGACAGCTCGAGACCAAGGCTATCGCAACGCCGATCCACTCGCCCATCCGGCCCTCATGCGCTTCGAACTAGCTTGTGGCATCTTGCCCGGGGAGATCGTTCCGGCAACTACTTCACAGGTACTCATGTCGCAGCAGCACGATTTTGCCGCCAGCCTGCGCGAATGGCGGAAGCGAAAAGGCCACTCGCAGCTCGAGCTCGCCGGGCGCGCCGATATCTCCCAGCGCCATCTCAGCTTCCTCGAACTCGGACGTGCCGCACCAAGCCGCGACATGGTGATCCGACTCGCCGCGGCGCTCGAGGTGCCGTTGCGCCAGCAGAACGCGCTGCTGGTCGCGGCCGGCTTCGCGCCGGTGTGGCGGCAAACCGACCTTGCCGCGCCGGAGCTCGCCCAGATCCGCCACGCGCTGGATTTCATCCTGGCGCAGCAGGAGCCGTTCCCTGCGGTCGTGGTCGACCGGCACTGGAATCTGTTGCTCGCCAATGCTGGCGCAGTGAGGCTGGTGGAATTCCTGGTCGGACCGCTGGAGCCCGGCGCCCCCGTCAATCTGGCCGACGCTCTGGTCGCTCCCGGCGTGCTGCGGCCCTACCTCACCAATTGGGCCCAGGTGGCCGGCTACTTCATTCGCAGCGTCGAGGCCGACGCCGTGAGTGACGGCACCACCGCGACGGCGCAATTGCTCGAGCGCCTGCTCGCCTATGACGGCGTCGCGGCGGCGTTGGCGGCGCCGCCCGCGGGCTTCGCATCGGGACCGGTGCTACCGATGCTGTTTCGCAAGGGCGATGTCTGCCTGCAACTGTTCACCACGATCGCGACGCTGGGGACGCCGCAGGACGTTACGCTACAGGAGTTGCGGATCGAGAGCTTCTTTCCGATGGACGACGCGACCGCGCGGCTGTTTCGGGACTGGTCAGAGGCGAGCGGCATCGAAGCGCCTCGGTCATAGGCTCCGGCGACATTTCGACCTGACGCTCTCGCGAGGACTTGGCGACGCCCCCGGCTACACCATCTCGGCCGGCGCCAACCGGCAGGTCTCGCTGCTGATCTCGACCTGCAACGTCGCGTGATGAATGCTGAATCGCTCGGACAGCTCCGCGCAGACGCGGTGCAGGAAGATATCGTCGTGTCCGCCGGGCCGCACCAGATGCGCGGTCAGCGCGGTTTCGCTGGTGCTCATCGCCCAGATGTGCAGGTCGTGCACCTCGGTGACGCCCTCGAGCGCGGCGAGATAATCCCTCACTTGCTTGAGATCGATCCCCTTCGGCACCGCGTCGAGCGCGAGGTTGACGCTGTCGCGGGCAAGTTCCCAGCCGCTGATCAGCACGACCACGGCGATGACCAGACTGATCGCCGGATCGATCCATTGCCAGCCGGTCGCCATGATGAGCAGCGCGGCAACCACGACGCCGAGCGAGACGCCGGCATCCGCCGCCATGTGCAGATAGGCGCCGCGGACATTGAGGTCGCTGTGGCGGCCGCGCATGAACATGAGCGCGGTGCCACCATTGATCAGGATGCCGAGCGCCGCGACCCAGACCACGGTCCAGCTTGCCACCTCCGCAGGCTCGCGGAAGCGGTTGATCGCCTCGACCGCGATGCCGCCGACCGCGATCAACAGCAGCCCGGCATTGAACAGCGCCGCCAGGATCGAGGCGCGGCGATAGCCATAGGTGTGGGTGTCGGTTGGGCGCCTGCCGGCGAGCCACGCCCCACCCCAGGCCAGGAGCAGCGCGATGACGTCGGAGAGATTGTGGACGGCGTCGGAGACCAGCGCCAGCGAGTTGGCGGAGTAGCCGAAGATCAATTCCGCGATGACGAAGGCGGTGTTGAGCGAGGCGCCGACCGCGAAGGCGGTGCCGAAACTGGCGGGCGCATGGCTGTGCCCGGCATGGGAATGTCCTGCGTGGGAATGGCCGCTGTGGGAATGTCCACCGTGGGAATGTCCACCGTGGGAATGACCACTATGGTCGTGGTCATGATCGTGATTGTGCGCCATGGCAACCGCCGTCCGAGTTCGTCGGCGACGGTTATAGCGCGGCAAAATGTGGATACTATCACACCGCGCAACTTGAAGGCGCAGCCGTAGGCCGGATCAGCCAGCGGCGTAATCCACCGTCCATGACGAGACGGCGGGTTACGGCTTGCGCCTAACCCGCCCTCCACAGTGTTACTCCACGCCGCGGTTGAACTTGTTCGACTTCGGCAGGCCATGGGCGAGCCGGCCGGCATCGGCGCGGTTGCCGCGCCAGTCGGCCAGTTCCTTCATGGTCATGCTGTGCTCGCGGCCGGCGGAGTCCTTCCAGGTCAGGCCGGTCTTGGCATCGAACACCGCGACGTCGGACAGCTCCGAGCTGGTATACTTTTGCAGACGCACGCCGCGGCCGCGCGCCATCTCCGGCACCTGGTCGAGGCCGAACAGCACCATCTTGTGGTTGGTGCCGATCACCGCAACGGTATCGCCGTTCACGGTCGTGATCGCGCGGGCCTCGTTCGGCATCTCGACATTGAGCACCTGCTTGCCCTTGCGGGTGTTGCCGACGCAGTCCTCTTCCTTGACGACGAAGCCCTGCCCCTCGCTGCTCGCGACCAGGAACTTGCGCTCGCCCTTGTTGACGAACAGCGAGATGATCGCGGCGTCCTGCTCGAGATCGATGAACATGCGGATCGGCTCGCCATGGCCGCGGCCGCCCGGCAGCTTGGCGACGTCGAGCGAGTAGAACCTGCCGTTGGTGGCGAACAGCAGCAGCTTCGAGGTGGTCTCGGCAAAGAACGAGTGCTCGAGCTTGTCGTCGGTCTTGAAGGTGAGCCCCGAGAGATCCTCGACATGGCCCTTCAGCGTCCGCACCCAGCCCTTCTCGGAGATCACGACGGTGCACGGCTCGCGCTCGACCAAGGCTTCCTCGATCGCGGCGAGATCGTGCTCCGGCGCATCGGCGAAGGTGGTGCGGCGCTTGCCGAGCGGCGTCTTCGGCCCGAACATGTCGCGGACCTTGCTGACCTGCTCGCCGACCTTGGCCCATTGCTCGGTCTCGGAGGCGAGCAACCCCTCGATGCCCTTCAGCTCCTTGCGCAGATCCTTGTCCTCGGTGCGGATCTCCATCTCCTCGAGGCGGCGCAAATTGCGCAGGCGCATGTTGAGGATGGCCTCGGCCTGGATCTCCGACAGCTTGAAGGTCTTCATCAGGACCGGCTTCGGCTCGTCCTCGGTGCGGATGATCTTGATCACCTTGTCGAGGTTCAGGAACGCGATCAGCTGGCCGCCGAGAATTTCGAGCCGGTGCTCGATCTGCCCCTTGCGGAAGTTGGAGCGGCGGATCAGCACGTCGCGCAGATGGTCGAGCCATTCGCGCAGACACTCGGCAAGGCCGACCACTTTCGGGATGCGGCCCTTGATCAGCACGTTGAGGTTCAGCGAGATCTTGCTTTCGAGCTCGGTGAGCCGGAACAGCGACTCCATCATCAGCGCCGGATCGACGGTGCGCGATTTCGGCTCGATCACGAGCCGGACGTCCTCGGCCGACTCGTCGCGCACGTCGGCAACCAGCGGCAGCTTCTTCTCGTTGATGAGATCGGCGATCCGCTCGACGATCCGCGACTTCTGCACCAGCCACGGGATCTCGGTGACGACGACCACCCAGGTGCCGCGCGCGCCCTCCTCCTGGACCCAGCGCGAGCGGGTGCGGAACGAGCCGCGCCCCGTGGTGTAGGCCTCGACGATCGCTTCCTTGGAATCGACGACGATGCCGCCGGTCGGGAAATCAGGACCCTTGACCCATTTCAGCAGCGCCTTCGACTTGGCGTCGGGCTTCTCGATCAGGTGCAGCGCGGCGTCGCAGAGCTCGGCCGCGTTGTGCGGCGGGATCGAGGTCGCCATGCCGACCGCGATGCCCTGCGCGCCGTTGGCCAGCAGGTTCGGGAAACCGCCCGGCAGCACCACCGGCTCTTTCGACTGGCCGTCATAGTTGAGGCGGAATTCGACGCCGTCCTCGTCGATGCCGTCGAGCAGCAGCCGAGCGACATCGGTCATGCGGGCTTCGGTGTAACGGTAGGCGGCCGGATTATCGCCGTCGATATTGCCGAAATTGCCCTGGCCGTCGACCAGCGGGTAGCGCGAGGAGAAATCCTGCGCCAGGCGCACCATGGCGTCATAGATCGCCTGGTCACCGTGCGGATGGAACGAGCCCATCACGTCGCCGACGATCTTGGCAGACTTCTTGAAGGCCGCGCGCGGTTCGAGCCCGAGCAGGTCCATGCCGTAGAGGATGCGCCGGTGCACCGGCTTCAGCCCGTCGCGGGCGTCCGGCAATGCGCGATGCATGATGGTCGAGAGCGCATAGGCGAGATAGCGCTCCTCGAGCGCGTCGCGCAGCGGCACCTCGTGAATTTCGGCCGGCTTTTCCGGCGGTATCTGTCGTTTTCCCATGGGGAGGCGTTAAACCCTGGCGGTGAATCGGGCAAGCCGCGAATCACCGCCAATTTAGGTTGCGAATCAGGCTTACGGAACCGTCGATCGGCTCCGCCGCCTTGTCACGGCGTTGATAAATCCGTCGCGGGCATCGGAGTGCCCCTGGCCGCGCGGCTCCAGCACGTGGCGGAGCAGGAACAGGCCGGTGATCTGGAAGCCGTCGAGCAGATCCTGATCCGACAGGCTGTTGCCGCCCTCGCCTTCGCGCAGGAACGCCGGCAGCGGCAACAGCCGGTCGCGCCACGGCTCGCCGGCCGCGCGGGACACCGCGCCGCCGGATTTCGGCGACACATAGATCAGGTCGGTGGTCGTCCCCGTCGCCGCGCAGTTCTCCAGGTCGAGCCCGAAGCCGAGCTCGGTCAGCATCGCGAGCTCGAACCGGATCACATGCACGGCGGCAACGACGGCGTCCTCGAAATCGTCGAGCGTCCCCTCCAGCATCTGGTAGATGTCGTCGTGCGGATCGCGCTCCGGCAGCAGCCGCGCCAATGCCCCGAGATGCGTGACGCCGTAGACCGCATGCGACGAGGCCAGCAACGTCGCGGCACGCAGCCGCGTGCCCTCCAGCGCATACATTCCGAGATGCTCGTCGAGCCGCGCCCGCCACACCGCGGTGACGCTGTTGCCGGGCTGTAGCAGCGGGCGCATCCGCGAGCTGGCGCCGCCGCGCACCAGGCCGAGATGGCGGCCGTGCTCCCGCGTCAGCAGCTCGACGATGGCGGAGGATTCGCCATGCCGCCGCACCCCCAGCACGATGCCTTCGTCGGTCCACTCCATGTGGTGAACGTATCACTGTAGGGCGGATTGGCGCAGCGTAATCCGCCGATATCGCCAAGCAGTCGCGGCGGGTTACGCCTTCGGCTAGCCCGCCCTGCGCTTCCCTTACGCGTTGAACCAGCCCTGCGCGTCGCCGGTGAAGGAATAATACAGCCCGGCCGTGGTCAGGAAGCAGGACACGATCTCGATGGCGCTGTCGATCTCCAGACCCCTTTCGCCGATCACCTGCACCAGCGAGATCACCGACAGCACCAGCATCGCAGCGAGCGCCCAGCGCGGCCAGTTCTTGCGGTGCCGCGCGGCGAGCCGCACGAAATACACCAGGAGCAGGATCATGCAGCCGGCCGTCAGGGTCTCGCCCATGATCACCTGATCGGTCCTGACATCGGTCGGGGTGCGGTCCTGGAACGCCACCGACAGCGCGTCGAGCGTCAGCGAGAGATAGAGCAGCACCTCAAACCACAGTACATTTCTGGGCACGTTCATTGCTCTGGACACGTTCACTCGCCGGCTCTTATTCCTTGGGGAAATCCAGTCCCATTTCCTTGTAGCGGTCGGGATCGTCGCCCCAGTTCTCGCGCACCTTGACGAACAGGAACAGGTGCACCGGCACGCCCATGATCTCGGCGATCTCGACGCGCGCCTGCGCGCCGATCGACTTGATGGTGGCGCCGCCCTTGCCGAGCACGATCTTGCGCTGGCTCTCGCGCTCGACATAGATCGTCTGCTCGATGCGGATCGACTTGTCCTTGCGGTCGGTCCAGCTGTCGGTCTCGACCGTCGACTGGTACGGCAATTCCTGATGCAGATGGCTGTAGATCTTCTCGCGGGTGATCTCGGCCGCCAGATGCCGCATCGGCGCGTCCGACATCTGGTCCTCGGGATAGAGGAACGGTCCCGCCGGCACCATTTTCGCCAGCGCCTGGCGCAAATCGTCGACGCCGTCGCCTGACAGCGCCGAGATCATGAAGGTGTGCTCGAAGCGCATCCGCTCGTTGGCGGCCTGCGCCAGCGCCAGCAGCTTCTCGCGCTGCACCAGGTCGACCTTGTTGAGCACCAGGATCTTCGGATGCGCGACGGATTCGAGCTTGGCCAGGATCGCGTTGGCCTCCTCGTCGATCCCCGACTTGGCGTCGAGCAGCACACAGACCAGATCGGCGTCGTGGGCGCCGCTCCAGGCGGTCGACACCATCGCGCGGTCGAGCCTGCGCCGCGGCGCGAAAATGCCGGGCGTGTCGACCAGGATGATCTGCGCGTTGCCTTCGATCACGATGCCGCGGATCAGCGCGCGGGTGGTCTGCACCTTGCGCGACACGATGGTGACCTTGGAGCCCACCAGTGCGTTGACCAGCGTCGACTTGCCGACGTTGGGGGCGCCGATCAGCGCGACGAAGCCACAGCGCGTCGCGTCCTGTTGCCCTTTGGCTTCGTCAGTCATTGGTGCCGACGCCTTCACGCTCGATCATCGCGGATGCTGCTGCCTTCTCGGCCGCGCGCTTGTTGCCGCCAAGGCCCTCGGCGGAGGCGAGGCCAGGCAGGTCAACCGCAACGCGGAATTGTGGATCGTGGTGCGGGCCGGTGCGTTCGACCTCGCGATAGACCGGCGTCGGCAATCCCTTGCCCTGTGCCCATTCCTGCAACACGGTCTTGGGATCGCGCAATGGCCGGCGCAGCTTGTGCATGCGTTCGGTCCAGTTGCGCTCGACGAATTGACGCGCGGCCTCGTAGCCGCCGTCGAGGAAGATCGCCCCGATCACCGCCTCGCAGATGTCGCCGAGCACCGACTTGCGCAGCCGCGCGCCTTCGACCGCCTTGACCATGCCGAGCTTGATGTCGTCGAGCAGCCCGAGCGACTTGGCGACGTCGGCGCAGCTCTCCTTGCGCACGAGGTCGGCGAGCCGCTTCGACAATTCGCCCTCGTCGGCCTTCGGGAACGCCCGGAACAGCATGTCCGAGACGATCAGGCCGAGCACGTGGTCGCCGAGGAATTCCAGCCGCTGGTAGCTGTCAGCACGGTTGCGGCTGGCGGGCTTCAGCGCGGAGACATGGGTGAACGCGGTGGTCAGCAGCGCGGCATCGGTGAACGTATAGCCGATCCGCGCCTCGGTGCCGGCGATCGCAGCCTTGGCCTCGGCGGCCTTGGCTGCCTTGCTACGGCGCTTCTTCGGCGCGGCCGTGCTCTCGGCGGCAGGCGTCTGGCTCGGCTCGCCGCTCGGCGCCTGATCGTTGATGGCTGAAGTCTCGTCGTTCATCGCACGATGGAGAATAGACGATTCCACCGCACTGCGAACGGCCAACGCCAGATCATCCAGGCCTGCTCGCCCTCGGCGATCGAGAAGAAGATCATCTGGGCCCGCCCGATGATGTTCTCGAACGGCACGTAGCCGACCTGCGACAGGAAGCGGCTGTCGGTGGAATTGTCGCGGTTGTCGCCCATCATGAAGAAATGCCCGGGCGGAACGGTGTAGACGATGGTGTTGTCCATGTAGCTGTTGTCTTGGCAGTCCAGCGTCTCATAGCTGACGCCGTTCGGCAGCGTCTCCTTCCAGCGCTTGACGCGCGCGGTGGCATCCGCCGAGCCGCAGGGGTCCTCGCCGACGAAATCGCTCAGCCGCTCGCGCTTGATCGGCTCATCATTGATGTAGAGCAGCCCGTTCTTGACCTCGATCCGGTCGCCCGGCAGCCCGATGACGCGCTTGATATAGTCGGTGGAGTCGTCTCGCGGCAGGCGAAACACCACGATGTCGCCGCGGTTCGGCTCCGAGCCGAAGATGCGGCCCGAGAAGATGTTCGGCGAGAACGGGATCGAATAGTGGCTGTAGCCGTAGGAATATTTCGAGACGAACAGATAGTCGCCGACCAACAGCGTCGCCTTCATCGACCCCGAGGGGATGTTGAACGGCTGGAACAGGAAGGTGCGGATGACGAGCGCGATCAGGAGGGCATGGATGACGACGCGGATGGTTTCGCCCAAGCCGCTCTCAGATTTGGTCCCGGTGGTCACGCTCATTGCTTTCCCAATTCCCGTGGGCCGATGTCCACGCGGTGACAGAACGTTCTCTTCGCGCGAAGCATCAGGCCCTCGCGTGAGGAAAATGGCCTTGATTCTGATCTTGAGGGCAAATTCCGGCCTAAACCTGGAATCCGCGTCTCGCTCGATATAGCCTGCGGCGTTTTAGACGGTTGTTCGCAGAGGCGCAATCAATCGCCGCCTCAAAACTTCGCAATTCATTGAAATATCAATGATTTTTTAGTTTTCTGAAGTTTTCCGGCAGATTCCGGCGCCGCCGGCTCATCTGGCCGGGGCAACCGCCGAAATTATGACGAAGGCCTGCGCCAGCGGCCAATCGTCCGTGATCGACAGATCGATCTGGGGCTGCATGCCCTCGGGCGTCAGTTCCTGGAGCCGGGCCAGCGCCCCGCCGGTCAGTTGCATCGACGGGCGCCCTCCCGGCAGGTTCACGACCCCCATGTCCTTCCACCACACCCCGCGCCGGATACCGGTGCCGAGTGCCTTGGAGCAGGCTTCCTTGGCGGCGAAGCGTTTGGCATAGGTCGCGACCACCATCTTCTCGTTGTTGGCGCGGCGCATCGCCTTGGCGCGCTCGGCGTCGGTGAAGATGCGTTCCAGGAATCGCTCGCCATGGCGCTCGATCACCTTGGCGATCCGGGTGATGTCGATCAGGTCGGAGCCGATACCGATGATCATGCGCCAGCGGCACCTTGAGCGGCACCTTGGGCCTTGGCACGGCCACGGTTCATCGCCGCCCGCATCTCGCGCACCGTCCCGGCAATACCCACGAACAGCGCCTCCCCCATCATGAAATAGCCGATGTTGAGTTCGCGAATTTCAGGCAGCGCGGAAATCGTCTCGGCGGTGTCGTAGTCGAGCCCGTGGCCGGCATGGACCTCGAGCCCGGCCGCCTGCGCGAGCCTGACACCATCGACGATGCGCTTCCATTCCGCATCCGCCTTGTCCTTGTGACCGTCGACCACGGCGTCGCACCAGCCGCCGGTATGGATCTCGATCACCGGCGCCTTCAGCTTCGCGGCCATCTCGATCTGCCTGGGATCGGCGGCGATGAACAGCGAGACCCGGATGCCGGCATCAGTGAGCCGCTCGATGTACGGCGCCAGCGCATTGTGCTGGCCGACGACGTCGAGGCCGCCCTCGGTGGTCAGCTCCTGGCGCCGCTCGGGCACCAGGCAGACCGCATGCGGCTTGGTCGCGAGCGAAATCCGCAGCATGTCGTCGGTCGCCGCCATCTCGAAATTCAGCGGCTTTGATATTTCGGCCTTGAGCCGCGCCATGTCCTCGTCGCGGATATGCCGGCGATCCTCGCGCAGATGCGCGGTGATGCCGTCGGCCCCTGCCGCGATCGCGGCAAGCGCCAGCCGCACTGGATCGGGCCGCGCCCCGCCGCGCGCGTTGCGCAGGGTTGCGACGTGATCGACATTGATACCGAGACGCAGCGGAGGAGCCTTTGACATTTCTCTGACCTGCAAATTCTAGCCTGTCACGCGCGGGTGCAGCCGCGCGAAGGACGCTTCACCCATTGACGCGCTCGACCTTCGCGACGACGGCCTTGGCACGCAACTGCGCGATGATAGCGAGGAGATGCTTCAGGTCATAGACCTCAAGATCGATGGTCAGCTCCGTGAAATCAGGCGACTGGCGCGACATGTGGATGTTGTCGATGTTACCGTCATGCTCCGCGATCACGGTCGCGATCTGGGCGAGGCTGCCGGGCTCGTTGACGTTGTGGACCAGGATGCGCGCCGGGAAGCGCTGCGGCATCGTCTCGTCGATGTCCCAGCGCACGTCGAGCCAGCGCTCCGGCTCCTCCTCGAAATCCTTCAGCGCCGGCGACTGGATCGGATAGATGGTGATCCCCTCGCCCGGCGTGACGATGCCGACGATCCGATCGCCGGGCACGGCGCCGCCGTTCGGCGCGAACTTCACCGGCAGGTCGGAATTGATGCCACGCACCGGGATCACCGAGGTCGCACGCGCCGGATGCGGCGGGTTCTGCGTCTTCAGCTTGGCGACCAGCCCCTTCTTGGCGCCATAGCGCACCAGCCGTTCTTCCTTGTAATCGGGATACATCGCGCGCGCGACGTCGGACGCCTTGATCTCGCCGCGGCCGACCGAGGCCATCACCTCCTCGATCGAGGTGCGCGCGAGCCGCGGCAATGCGCCCTTCAGCTTGTCGTCGGCATATTCGATCTTGGCGCGGGCAAACAGACGGTCGACGATGCGGCGGCCGAGCGCCGCATACTGATCGCGCACGGCATCGCGGGTGGCGCGGCGGATGGCGGCACGCGCCTTGCCGGTGCGGGCAAGCGCCTCCCAGGCCGACGGCGGCGCCGACTGCGCCTTCGAAGTCAGCACCTCGACCTCGTCGCCGTTCTGCAACTCGGACGACAGCGGCGCGAACTTGCCGTTGATCTTGCAGCCGACCGCGCTGTTGCCGACGCCGGTATGCACCGCATAGGCGAAGTCGATCACATTGGCATTGCGCGGCAGCGCGATCAGCTTGCCCTTCGGGGTGAAGCAGAACACCTGGTCATGGAACAGCTCGAGCTTGGTATGCTCGAGAAACTCTTCCGGGTTGGCGCTTTCCGACAGGATGCCGATGGTGTGGCGCAGCCAGGCGAAGGCGTTGGACTCGTGCTTCATCCGCTCATGCGGCGAACCGGCGCCCTCCTTGTAGAAGGCATGCGCGGCGATGCCGAATTCGGCGATCTGGTTCATCTCCTCGGTACGGATCTGCAACTCGACGCGCTGCTTGCCGGGACCGATCACCGTGGTGTGGATGGAGCGATAGTCGTTCTGCTTCGGGGTCGAGATGTAGTCCTTGAAGCGTCCCGGCACGACCGGCCAGGTGGTGTGGACGATGCCGAGCGCACGATAGCAGGCCCCGATATCGTCGAGGATGACGCGGAAGCCGTAGATATCGGACAGCTGCTCGAAGCCGACCGACTTGCGCTCCATCTTGGTCCAGATCGAAAACGGCTGCTTGCGGCGGCCGAACACCCGGGCGGTGATGCCGTTCTTTTGCAAGTTCTTGGAGAGCTGGCTTTCGATCTCGCCGATCAAATTGCGGTTGCGCTCGGCAAGCGCGTCGAGCCGCTGCTTGACCACGGCATAGGCTTCCGGATCGAGCACGAAGAACGACAGGTCCTCCAGCTCCTCGCGCATCTCCTGCATACCCATGCGGCCGGCGAGCGGCGCATAGATGTCCAGCGTCTCCTCGGCGATGCGGCGGCGCGAGGCCGGTGGCATGAACTCCATGGTCCGCATGTTGTGCAGACGGTCGGCGAGCTTGATCAGCAGCACGCGGACGTCGTCGGCGATCGCCAGCAGCAGCTTGCGCAGGTTCTCGGCCTGCTTGGCCTCGCGCGACACCAGTTCGAGCCGCTTCAGCTTGGTCAGGCCCTCGACCAGCGCGCCGATCTCGTGGCCGAAGACATGGTCGATCTCGGCCCGCGTCGCCTCGGTGTCCTCGATGGTGTCGTGCAGCAGCGCAGCCACGATCGTCGCGTCGTCGAGCTTGAGGTTGGTGAGGATCGCGGCGACCTCGAGCGGATGCGAGAAATAGGGGTCGCCGGAGGCGCGTGTCTGCGTGCCGTGCGCCTTCATGGCATAGACATAGGCGCGGTTGAGCAGGTCCTCGTTGGTGTCGGGGTTATAGGAACGGACGCGCTCAACAAGGTCATATTGTCGCATCATGCGTGTCCGCGGCTTGGCCGGCCGCTCCGCCGTGGACGACGCCGGCGCCACCGCGACCGTTTCGGACGCAGCCTGCATCTGGATGGAACTGCGGCGTCGATACGCCATGAAACTCGCTGCCTTTCGCGCGGGACCGGTGTCCCTCTTCCCTCAATCTAGTGCGCTTTCGAATGAAGCAGCACCCCGCGCAGGCCCTGGAACCGTTCAATTTCCCGCGCCCGCATAGGACGCACCGTAACTGCAAAATTGTCAACAAAAGCAAAGGCCCGGAGCGATGTCCGGGCCTTTGGCAAATTGATCTGGCAGATTGATCTGGAGGGAGCGGTCTACTCGTCTTCCTCGGGCTGCTCCTCCGGGGGAGCCAGGCCCTCGAGACCCTTCAGAAGCTCTTCCTCGGTCATCCGCTCGACCGCGACCTCGGTGTCGTCGGCATCGACGCTGGCACCAGCGGAACCGATCAGCGGCACGGTGTCCGGCTCGGGCTCGTCGACCTCGACGAACTTCTGCAAGGAGTGCACAAGTTCCTCGCGGAGGTCTTCCGGCGAGATCGTCGAATCGGCAATTTCCCGTAGCGAGACGACCGGATTCTTGTCATTGTCGCGATCAACCGTGAGTTGCGACCCCGACGAAATCATCCGGGCACGATGCGCGGCCAACAGGACGAGGTCGAAACGATTGTCGACCTTGTCAATGCAGTCTTCGACGGTGACGCGAGCCATCTCGAGGCGCTCCGTGGTAAAAGGGTCCAAACATGTCGGTTATGAGGGTTAGTTATAGGGCTAGACCCGGTTTCGCAAGGTAAAATTTGTGATTTGCCTTCCCAACAGGCTCTGATAACCCCGTCAGCCGGGGCCAGAACGGCCGGAGCGTCTGACGACATGGCTAGGTTGCCGTCCCAGACAAGTAAATCTCTTCATTGCAACGTCAAAGGTCTAGGCTTTTTGCCCTCGCCTCACCATAATTGCGGTGGTGACTGTCGTGGGGAAAGATTCACCGAACTTTAGGCAGCAACGCAGGAAATTGCGCGCGGTTGATCACCGCTGCGCTAAGAACACTAACAACCACGCGAGAACACTTTGATGTCGTCACCTGTTTCCAACAAGATCGCGCTCTTCATCGACGGAGCGAATCTTTACGCAACCGCAAAGACACTGGGCTTCGACATCGACTACAAGCGCCTCCTCAAGGAATTTCAGGGCCGCGGCACGCTGCTCCGCGCGTTCTACTACACGGCGATCATCGAGGATCAGGAATATTCGTCGATCCGTCCGTTGATCGACTGGCTCGACTACAATGGCTACACCGTGGTCACCAAGGCCACCAAGGAATTCATCGACGCCAGCGGCCGCCGCAAGGTGAAGGGCAACATGGACATCGAACTCGCTGTCGATGCCATGGAGCTTGCCGAACACATCGACCAGATGATCCTGTTCTCCGGCGATGGCGACTTCCGCTCGCTGGTCGAGGCGGTGCAGCGCCGCGGCGTCCGCGTCACCGTGATCTCCACCATTGCCAGCCAGCCGCCGATGATCGCCGACGAGTTGCGCCGCCAGGCCGACGTCTTCACCGACCTCGTCGAGCTGCAATCCAAGCTTGGCCGCGATCCGTCCGAACGCCCGGCCCCGCGCGAACCGCGCCACCATACGTCGCATTCCCCGCAATTCCTGCAACGCGCGACCACGATGGCCCCACGGGGAGCCGATGACGATTTCGACGAGTAATATCGTCGCTCGAGCCACGCGCCCCGACAGCAACTGTCAGCTCTGTCCACGGTTGGCCGGATTTCGCGCCGAGAGTCGCGCGCGCCATCCGGACTGGTTCAACTCGCCGGTGGAATCGTTCGGCGATCCGAATGCACGGCTGTTGATCGTCGGGCTCGCACCGGGCATGCAGGGTGCCAACCGCACCGGCCGTCCCTTCACCGGCGACTACGCGGGCGATCTGCTCTACGCCACCCTGCTCGAATATGGTTTCGCCAGCGGCGTCTATCAGGCGCGGCCGGACGATGGCTTCACGCTGGTCGACAGTCGAATCAGCAACGCCGTGCGCTGCGTGCCGCCGCAGAACAAGCCGCTGCCGGTCGAGATCAACACCTGCCGGCAATTCCTCAGCACCACGATCGCCGCGATGCCGAACGTACGCGCGATCGTCCTGCTGGGACGCATCGCCCACGAATCGACCTTGAGGGCATTGGGGCTTCGCCTGGCTGCCGCGCCATTTGTGCACGGTGCCGTGCATAGCGCAGGCAACTACAAGCTCTACGACAGCTACCACTGCTCGCGCTACAACACGAACACTGGCGTGTTGACGACCGACATGTTCCGCAAGGTCTTCGCGACCGTGCGGAAGGATCTGGAGACCTGACGAAGCGCGGGGACGCGATGGCGGACAGTCTACATATTCCGTTGCAGCCAATCGACTGGGACGCCGAGGATGTGACGGCGGCGATCGGAGAGATCGTCACTGACGCGCTCGCCAGCCTTGATCCTGTGCATTTCTGGCCGGCGCACCCCAAAGATGACGGCCTTCCGGATGGAACCGCGAGCTTTTACTTCGGCGCGACGGGGATGATCTGGGCGCTCGACTATCTCAGGCAGGTTGGCGCGATCAGCGTACCCTTCGATTTCGGCCCGGTGCTGCCGCGCCTGATTGAGAACAGCAGAGCTGAATTCGCAAAGCGCAACTATTCGGCACACGGATCGCTCCTGTTCGGCGATCTTGGCAGCCTCCTCCTCATGATGCGGCTGCGCCCCGACGCTGTCGTCGCAGATCAAATCTACGACCGAGCCGAAGCAAACATCTCCCTTCCGATCCGTGAGTTGATGTGGGGCATGCCGGGCTCGATGCTGGCGTGCCTCCATATGCATGACATGACGCGCGAGGCGCGTTGGCGTCCGTTGTTCAACGCCCAGGCCACGCGGCTGCTGTCCGAGCTTGAAGACACCGAGCTGGGACCCCTGTGGCGACAAGATCTGTACGGTCATCATCACCGTTGGCTTGGTCCCGTGCATGGTTATGCCGGGAATATGATCCCGTTGCTGCGCGGCTGGAGCTGGCTGGAAGAAGAGCAGCGCGCGCTGGTGACCACGATCGTTCCGCAAACCCTGACACGGAACGCGTGGCGAACCGCCGCGGGCATCAACTGGCCGGCCATCGCCGGCGGCACCTCGCGTCTGTGCCAGCACTGCCACGGCGCACCAGGCATGGTCACGACGTTTGCCGACGTGCCCTTGGAATCGCCTGGGCTGGACGAGTTGCTACGGCAGGGCGGCGAATTTACCTGGAACGCCGGCCCGCTCAGCAAGGGCTCCAACCTCTGTCACGGCACGGGCGGCAACGGCTACGCCTTCCTGAAGCTCTTCCGCCGGCTCGGCGACGCCACTTGGCTTGAACGGGCGCGATCGTTCGCGATGACGGCCATCGCCCAATGCCGCGAAGAAAGGTCGGAACTCGGACGAGGCCGCTATACGTTATGGACCGGCGACGTCGGTCTGGCGGTCTATCTCTGGGATTGCCTAACCGGCGAACCCCGCTTCCCGACTATCGACGTGTTCTAACGAGCAACCGGATTGTCCTGGCGCCAGTTGCACGGGCTCGCAAATGCCAGTTGCGACCGCTTCGGGGCTGAAGACACCCGCGAAAATTCTGAATAATAGAAAAATATCACTGAGTTGCCCGACATGTCAAGTTGCTTGGTCGAACGCCGGCCGCCGCTGGCTGCTTTGCATGGGGTTGTTTTCGATATTTTGGCTGCCCCCCTGCGACCGCCCCACGGCTTCATATTGCTCCAGCTAGTCGTTCCGCGGATTGTCCTTCAGCCATTCCAGCACGTTGCCGGCGTTCCGGTCGGGTGGAAACACCGGATAGAACACGTGCGTGATGCGCGCATCGTCGATGATGAGCGCGAGCCGCTTGATCAGGGTCTGACCGGCCACCGACATCGTCGGCAACTTGAGCGTGTGCGTCAGTTCCAGCGCTTCGTCGGACAGCACTGCGAACGGCAGATGCAGGCGCGATGCCATCTCGATCTGATAGTCGTTGCTCTGCGTCGACAGCCCGAACACCTGCGCCGCACCGGCCGCCTTGAGGTCGGCGAACAGGTCGCGGAACGCGCAGGTCTGCGGCGTGCAGCCGCGCGCACCCGGGATCATGTCCCAATCATCGACCAGCCCGATCTTGCCGGGCTCGCCGGTTCGCGGATAGGCGAACACCACGGTGCGGCCCTCGAGCGCCGCCAGCACCACCGACGTATCGTCGGTCGCGCGCAGCCGGACCGGCGGGATCGTCATGCCGGTCAGATGGGCCGCGCCGCCGTCGTCGCGAGGTGGCGGAATCTTGCTCCAGTCGACGTCGGTGAGGCTGCTCTGGGTCATGGCCGACATCTCCCTGGGCGTCATTGCGAACGAAGCGAAGCAATCCGTAGCGACGCGCACTGGATAGATGGCTTCGTCGCTGCGCTCCTCGCAATGACGGCTTGAACTCTATCCCCGCGCCCGCATCAGGCGGCCCTTCTCGCGGCCCCAATCGCGCTTCTTCTCGCTCTCGCGCTTGTCGTGCAGCTTCTTGCCCTTGGCGACCGCAAGCAGCAGTTTGGCACGACCGCGCTCGTTGAAGTACAGCTTCAGCGGAATGAGCGTCATGCCCTCGCGGTCGACCGCACCGAGCAGCTTGTTGATCTGCTTGCGATGCAGCAGCAGCTTCCGCGGCCGCTTCGGCTCGTGGTTGAAGCGGTTGGCCTGCAGATATTCGGGGATATTGGCATTGATCAGCCAGATCTCGCCGTCCTTGGAATCCGCATAGGATTCCGCGATCGTGCTCTTGCCGCTGCGGATTGATTTCACCTCGGTACCGGTCAGCGAAATGCCGGCCTCGATGGTGTCCTCGATGGCGTAGTTGAAGCGGGCCTTTCGGTTTTCGGCGACAACCTTGATCGGGCGTTCGTTCTTCTCGGCCACTTTAGCTCTTCTTGAGGAGGTCGCGGATTTCCGTCAGCAGCACGACCTCGGCGGACGGCTTCGGCGGCTCGGCGGGCGCAGCCGCCTCCTTGCGCTTGAGCTGGTTCATGGTGCGGATGACGATGAACAGCACGAATGCGACGATGACGAAATTCACGATCAGGGTGATGAAGCTGCCGTAAGCCAGCACGGCACCTTGCTTCTTGGCGTCGGCCAGGTTGGTGGCCACCACGTTCTTGGAGAGCGGGACGAAATAGTTGGAGAAGTCGAGGCCGCCCAGCATGCCGACGATCGGCATGATGATGTCGTTGACCAACGACGTGACGATGCCTCCGAAGGCCGCACCGATGATGACGCCGACGGCGAGGTCGACGACATTGCCCTTCATGGCGAAATCGCGGAATTCCTTCAGCATTCCCATCCCCTTCTGTTCGACATTGCGCACGACATCGTGCACGGCAGTACAGTCTTGGCTCAGTTGATCAGGCCGGCATGCACCATGGCGCTGCGGACGGCCTGGCGGGTCGGCTCCGAAACCGGCACCATCGGCAAACGCAGCTTCTCGTCGAGCTTGCCGAGCAGCGACATCGCATACTTCACCGGCGCCGGGTTGCTCTCGATGAACAGGTTGGTGTGCAGCGGCATCAGCTTGTCATGGATCTTCAACGCGGTGGTGACATCGCCCTTCTGCCAGGCGGTCTGGAATTCCGAGCACAGCCTGGGCGCGACGTTCGAGGTCACCGAGATGCAGCCATGGCCGCCGTGTGCCATGTAGCCGATGATGGTGGCATCCTCGCCCGACAGTTGGTTGAAGTCCTCGCCCATCGCGGCGCGCTGCTGCGACACCCGCACCATGCTGGCGGTCGCGTCCTTCACGCCGGCGATGTTCTTCAACTCGAACAGCCGCTTCATGGTGTCGACCGACATGTCGATCACCGAACGCGGCGGGATGTTGTAGATGATGATCGGAATGTTGATCGCATCGTTGATCGCCTTGAAGTGCTGATACATGCCCTCCTGGGTCGGCTTGTTGTAGTACGGCGTCACCACCAGCACCGCGGTCGCACCGGCCTTCTCGGCATGCTCGGCCAGCTCGATCGCTTCCTTGGTCGAGTTCGAGCCCGCGCCGGCGATCACTGGCACCCGGCCCTTGGCCTCCTCGATGCACCACTCGACCACCCGCTTGTGCTCGTCATGGCTGAGCGTCGGGCTTTCGCCTGTCGTGCCGACCGGCACCAGGCCGTGCGTGCCCTCGGAAATCTGCCAGTTCACGAGGCTTCGGAACGCCGCCTCATCCACGCCGCCGTTCTTGAAGGGCGTCACCAAGGCAGTGAATGACCCCCGGAATTTTGTCTTGGCTGCCATGGACTTCCTCCAAACGCTTCAGGCTAAGGCTAAGGTCGACGGACCCGTGTTTTTGGCGTGCTTCCGGCCGTGCGACCAACCCGGTTCATGTGAAACCGCCATGAAAGGCAATTCATACCGGGTCTGACCGACCGGCGAAAGGGCCGTACCGTACCTATTCCCAGCCGGTTCCAGCCGCGATTTTGCCGCGGTGCTGGCGCAAACAGCCGCACCGGCAGGCTTCTTAGTATTTTGTCTACGTTTTCACTCAAATAAGAACCCATGGCCCGATCGACCAGATGATTCGGGGCCACGGAGGGCTTCCGTGATTCGTTCCGCCCGAGCAGGTACATTGCGATCGACGGCACTGGCGACGAGCCTGGCGCTCGTCGTCGGCCTTGCGACTCTGACGGCCGACGCATGGGCTGCCTCGGATGCTCCGGCGGCGGCGCCGGCTGCCGACAGCACCTCTTCCAAACCCACCGCTCCCAAATCCACCGCGGCCAAGACCACGCCGAAGGCTTTTCCCAAGACCACGGCAAAGCCGACCGCGGCCAAGCACAACGATACCAAGGCCAGCGCAGCCAAGACGAGCGAGACCAAGGCCGAAACGGCCAAGACACACGCGTCCAAATCCAGCGCGGCCAAGACGGAGGGCGCCAAGACCAGCCCTGCCAAGACCACCCCTGCCAAGACCACGGATTCCAAAACCTCGGACTCCAAAACCTCGGACTCCAAAGCGACTGCGTCAAAGACAACCGCGTCAAAGAGCACGACAACCAAGTCCGGCGCAGCGAAGTCGGCGGCTCCGGTCGCGACCGGAAGTCTGCCGAAGCGACCGGCGCCAGTCAGCGCTTCCGCGCCCGCGCTGGTTCCGGCGACCCGCCAGCACGCCGCGCCGATCGTGCGCAAGCCGGTGCTGCCCGCGGCGATCGCAGCGACATCGTCGACCTCGCAGTCGGACAAGGATGTGCTCGCAAGCGTCGTCGAGCTGCTGCGCAAGCGCCGGCCGGCCGACGCCACCGAAGCCGAGGCCTCGATCTCCGACCCGGTCGCGCGCAAGCTCGCCGAATGGCTGATCCTGCGCAGCGAGAACAATGGCGCCTCGGTCGAACGCTACCGCACCTTCCTTGATGCCAATCCGGGCTGGCCGTCACAGACCTTCCTGCGGCGCCGGATCGAGGCCTCGCTGTGGGACGATCGCCGCGACGACTCCGCGGTCTGGGCCTGGTTCCAGAATGAATCGCCGATCTCGGCCAAGGGCCGCCTCGCGCTCGCCAAGGTGATGGTCTCCCGCGGTGATCGCGGCAATGCCGAACGCCTGGTCCGCGAGGCCTGGCGCAACGACGGCATGAGCGAGGACACCGAAACCGCCGCGCTCGATATGTTCGGCTCGTTCCTGACCGCGGGCGACCACAAGGCGCGCATGGACGCGATGCTCTATGGCACCGACAACGAGGCTGCCGGCATGCGCGCAGCCAAGCGTCTCGGCTCCGGTTACGTCGCGCTGGCCAAGGCGCGCATCGCCGCCACCCGCAAGGGCTCGAACCTGCGCGCGCTGCTCGAGGCGGTGCCGAGCGAACTCACCGGCGACACCGGCTATCTGTTCGCCAAGATCCAGTTGCTCCGCCGCGAGGAGAAATTCGCCGAAGCCGCGCGGCTGATGCTGAGCGCGCCGAAGGATCCATCGCGCCTCTACAACGTCGACGAATGGTGGATCGAGCGCCGGCTGCTGGCGCGCAAGATGATCGACAACAACGAATTTCGCACCGCTTATCTGATTGCGCGCGACGCGGCGCTGCCGGCCCGCGACATCTACAAGACCGAGCAGGAATTCACCTCGGGCTGGATCGCGTTGCGCTTCCTCAACGATCCCGCCCTCGCCTCCGAGCATTTCGCGCGGATCGGCGTCGGCAGCGCCAACCCGACCGCGCTGGCGCGTGCCGGCTATTGGCAGGGCCGCGCCGCGGAAGCCGCCGGCCGGGGCCAGGAGGCACGCGCCGCCTATGCCCGCGCGGCCGAGCAATCGACCAGCTATTACGGCCAGCTCGCGCGCGCCAAGCTCGGCCTGCCGCAGATCGAGCTCAACAGCGCGCCGCGCGGCCGCGGCGCCGACCGTCTGGAAATCGTCCGTGCCGTTGCGCTGCTTTATGAGATCGACGCCCGCGAGTTCGCGATCCCGATCTTCGGCGACATGGGCGACAATGGCGATCCGGAAGCTCTCGCCGGGCTCGGCGAGCTGACCGCACGCAACGGCGATGCCCGCGGCATGCTGCTGATGGGCAAGGCCGCGCTCAATCGCGGCCTGCCGTTCGACCACTACGCCTATCCGGTGAACGGCATTCCCTCCTTCCGGCAGGTCGGGCCGGAGGTCGAGCAGAGCGTGGTCTACGCCATCGCCCGCCAGGAGAGCGCGTTCAATCCGGCCGTGGTGTCGCCGGCGCAGGCTTATGGCCTGATGCAGGTGACGCCGGATGCCGGACGCTATGTCTCCAAGCGCGCCGGCATCACCTTCGATCTCAACCGGATGAAGACCGACCCGGTCTACAATGCGATGTTGGGCGCCGCCGAACTCGGCGGCCTGCTCGAGGACTATCGCGGCTCCTATATCCTCACCTTCGCCGCCTACAATGCCGGCCGCGGCAGCGTGCGGAAGTGGATCGAGCGCTACGGCGATCCCCGCGATCCCAAGGTCGACGCGGTCGATTGGGTCGAGCTGATTCCGTTCTCCGAGACCCGGAACTACGTCCAGCGGATCATGGAGAACCTGCAGGTCTACCGTGCCCGGTTCGGCGGCGGCAGCAGGTTGCAGATCGAGGCCGACCTGCATCGCGGCGCCAGCGTGGAATGAGCTGGCCCGGCCGGTTTTCAACAGAGATGTGACGGGACATTGCTGATCGCGGCCAGATCTTGAGCTAACCCGTTGTTATAGCATAATTTTCATGAACTTTTGCACCCCCGCACCGGGAATCAGCGCCTTATATAAAGGCTGCGCACTCTGCTGGTGGCGGAGCTGCCACTAAATCACCTTGTCGCAATCTGAATCTGCCGCTTGCGGCTCAGCGCCCACTCGGGCATATCGGCGCCACCGGAGAGGTGGCCGAGTGGCTGAAGGCAACGCTTTGCTAAAGCGTCATACGGTCTCAAGCTGTATCGAGGGTTCGAATCCCTCCCTCTCCGCCAGCCCTCGGCTGTCCGGCCCAGACAGATGGGTAACAGATCGTACCTAAGACATGGGTGACAACCTCGTGCCGAACGGGTTGTCGAGTGGTTGCAGGGTTTTCTGCTCCAGGTCAAAGTATCCCAAATCATAGTGCATGAAGCTGGCGAGCCAAATGCCGTCGTCGACCTCCTTGATGCCGAGTTTCTGGCCGGCCAGGACGGTGGAGATGTTGATTCTCTTGCGGAGTAGGCAGAGGCGTCCGCAGGCGGTGACGAGGACGTCGCGGTCGTGGAACGGATAGGTCAGCTCAGGCAGGCCTGCATAACGACGTGGTGAAGCGCCGTAGAGCTCGGCCGGGCACTTCATGTCGAGCGCCTCATGAGGTCGTTCGGTATTGAACTCGCGGATGAAGGCGTCGAAGCGGTCCTGCTGCTGTAAACTGTTGGAGCCGGGCGGACGGGTGGCTTCCTTCTTGAGCGTCAGGTGCATGCGTTCATGGCGGCCATTTTGCTGCGGATGGCCAGGTTTGATGCGCTCGATCGCGATGCCGAGCCGGAGCCACCACACCGACAGCTTTGAGAGATTGAACAAGGCATTGGGACTGGCAAAGGGCACGCCATTGTCGGATCGGATGGCAAGCGGCAGGCCGCGTTCACGGAACAGGCGCTCGAAGGCATCAATTGCAGGCTCCTCGCGCGTTGAATCGAGTGCTTCGCATAAGAGCAGAAAGCGCGAGGCATGATCGGTGACGGTCAAGGGATAGCAGTACCGGCCGTTGCCGAGCTTGAACTCGCCCTTGAAGTCGGTGCACCACAGATCATTGGGCACGGCGCCTGGCGACAGCGGCGTGCCGCGCGCGCGGTGGCGCGGCCCGCCTCCGCGCCTGACCAGACCGTGGCGGTCGAGTACCGCATGGATGGTGCTTTTGGCCGGAACGCGGATATCGCCATCGAGCCGCCGTACCAAAAGTTCGCGGATCTTGCGGGCTCCCCAGTGCGGCTTCTCGGCCTTCAGCCGGACAATCAGGGCTTCAAGCGGCTGCGGGAGCTGGTTGGCATAACGCACCGGCCGGCGCGACCGGTCGCTCAGCGCTTCGAGCCCGTGCTCCTTGTATCGATCGAAAATCTTGTACCCGGTCTTCCGCGAGATGCCGAACTCCCGGCAAACCTCGGTCATCGCCTCTCCATCCAGCAGGCGGGCGACAAAGCGAAGGCGCTCTTCCATTACCGAACTCGCTTTCCACGGCATCCACACCTCCCGCAGAACAAAAGCGGAAAGTGTAACCCATGTGTCCGGTACGTTCTGTCACCTATCTCTCGGGCCGCTCAGGCTGTTCAACGATGCTCCCTAACGATCTCCGTCGAGAAATTTGGGCGCCCACCCGTCCGGCATGAGCCGGCGGTAACCTCCGCGTGAACGAAACGTCATTCCCGGCACCTCGAAGCGAGCGCGAAACAGACCCCGTTCAAGCTGGCTGCATTGTTTTCCTCACCTGATCATTTCCGGGGTAAAGCCATGCAGCAAGACGGTGGCATTCAATTCCAGGATCTCGACAAGATCTTGCGTGACGCGCAGCTTCGTCGCTCCGGCGACCTGGGTCCGTGGTTTCGGCAGCGCTTCTCTGCCAGAGCAGCCGGCTTCGTTATGGCAACTTCGTTCGCTTTCATGGTTTTCTTGCTGACGATCGTGGCCGCCCCACGGCCGGTCTCGAGCGCTGCGCTCGGCAGCGACTGGCAATGCAGCAAGGCGGCGTTTGTCGTGACGACCTGTCGTCAAGCCGATCCCGCACACTCATAGCAAGCGGCCCTATCGTTGAAGGAACGTCGGCGTTTGCCCGGCGTTGCAAAGGCGGCGACGGCACTTGCCAGCACAACCGGTCCCATCGTCGACCAAACGATGTCGACGCAATGCCGCAACATCGCGAGCAACATTCTCTTTGCGAGGCAAATTGCCATGAACAAACGCAGGCAGACCTATTTTCGCAATGCGCTGGATCTGAGGGACAAGATCCAGGTCAAGATCTTGAGGAAGCGTCTCAAGGTCTCCGATCAACAGTTTGCTTCCATCGTTCGGAAATCTGGCCCTTCGATTTCCGCCATCACCAAGGAAGCAAAGGTGATCTGATCCAACAACTCCAAGGGATCGGACGGTCGCCACCTCAATGGCGGGGCTATCTGCCCGTCGACGCCATAGAAGAGCGCCGGCCCTCCCGTTTGTGGCGCCACCGGCGACGGCTCTGCTTTTGCGCCCATCCATGCTGCGTGTCGGCTTCCCCGCGGCACGGCTATTTGGCATCATGAACGAACCTTCGGCTGGGCGGGATCGAAGACATAAGATGAATGGCCCAAGCGGTCTCAGGTTGGCGACCTGCTTCGGACTGGCGGTTGTTCTGCCCGCTGCGCAGACACCGCCAACGGCGCATCCGCGGGACGAATGGCGTGTCATTGCCAAGGAATGTCGCGACGTCTTGCCTGCGCAGGCAAAGATACGGGCGTGTCTCAATTTACTGAGCGATCAGCGGCTCGCGCCCGCCTACCTTGCGCCGATCAACGCCGAGATCTCGAGCACGTTCCAAGGCCTGCGGGACTACGGCAACGCCATCAAATACAAGAACATCGAAATCGCGCACGCCAATACCGCGGTGGAGCAACCTTCGGCTTCCAGCGAAGCGCTTCCCGCAAGTTTTGGCGCGATGTCCCTGCGTTACCTGGAGCTGGGTACACTCCAGTCGCTCAATCGCCTGGCCTTCTTCGACAGTCAGTCGGATGAAGCGCGCCGAGACGCAACTGAAGAGCAAAGCAACTACAACCAAGCGCTTTCATACAACCCGATGAACTACAGGGCTATCGGTACCGGGCTGAAATTCGCAGCCTGTTCTGCGATCGCGCGTCTGCTGCCCAGGACATGGAAGCCGCGGTCAGGTTTGCTGAACAGGCTGGTGATCAGGACGCCGCTCGGGACTACAAGCATGTCACGCTCAGCGCTTGCATTCCGGCCTGGCGCCGGGACTAGTTTGCGAAACCCGTCCGTCGCCACCCGGCAAAATAGCGCCGCGCCAGACCATCCCGACCGAACCGAAAGGTATCAAAAAACCTGCGAAATCGAAGTCGACCATCTGGAAGCCTTGCGCAAAATGCGACAGAATGTCGCAGCAATTCGGTTCCGTCGATAGCCCCACCGGCGGCCATTTGCCCCGCTTTGGACGCTGCGGGCCAATCAACCAAAAGTCGAATTGAGGCCACAAGGCATTGTTTCAAGTGCGCTTTGGCGACCAATCCTGCCGTGGGCGGCAAGCCGCCTGCACCGGAGCCATGGAGTCTCAGCACCATACAATCAAACTTAACGAAAATTGAGATTCTGGTTCCCCAAAAAATAGCTACCTGCGGTTTACACAACCGTAGGGTTTGTCAGTCCATTTCGGAAACGGGATGCGCGGATATCCCGCATGTTCAGTAGTCGAAAGGTAGAACAATGAAAGCAGTTTGCATTTCGTTCCTTAAGGACGAGACCGGAGCCACGGCCATTGAATACGGCCTGATCGCCACCGGCATTGCTATCGCCATCATCGCTGCGGTGAAGGGCGTCGGAACGGCGCTGAGCGGGACCTTCAACTCGGTGAGCAGCTCACTGAAATAATCGGAAGCTATGGACAGCGTTCTCAGCGCAACCATGGCCAGGCACCGGGCGGTTTCCTGTGTCCGTCCCGGTGCTGCTCCATCGTCGGCCCGCTGAACAGCCGACCTGTTGAAGCATGAATGACGATTGCGGATTCGAATTTCCTTCGACGCGCGCCCTGCATGTTGCTTGATCATCGCGAGCCGCAGGCAGTCTGCCCTCCCTAGCCTCGCTGTAGCATTGTCAAGGACCGCAGCTCATGACCGCGGGCTGTCGGAAAGTTGGAATGTCCCTCCCGATTTGCGCGCCGGTCGTAGCGGCGTCTAACACCCCAACTCAACTGGTGAGCGCGGCTGCCCGGATGTGGCTGGCGACAGCCCTGGCGCTTGCCGTCGTGCTGCTCGTGCCGTTCTTCGTCGTCGATGTTCCACCGGTCCTGGACTATCCGAACCACCTCGCGCGGTTCTTCATCCTGGCGCATCCCGACGATCCAGTTCTCTCGAAAATGTATGCGCCGCACTGGACCGTCCTGCCCAATCTCGGCGTCGACCTCATCGGCGCTGCACTGCTGCGCATGACCGATGCGCACACCGGTGGTCGGATGCTGCTGGCCTTGTCCCTGATGTCTCCGGTGGCCGGGGCCATCATCTACCATCGGACCGTGTTCGGTACGCGTTCCTACTGGCCGCTGGCGTCGGGACTGGTCGCCTACAATGCGTGCTTCTTCCTGGGCTTCATGAACTACCTGCTGTCGCTTGGCCTGGCGCTGGCGGGCGCGGCTGCCTGGATCGCGCTTCGTCGGCGGGATCGTTCGGGCTGGAAGGCGGTCGCCGGCGCGGTAGCGGCGATCGTGACCTTCTTCAGCCATATCTTCGGGCTCGCGTTGCTGTTCCTGCTGATTGCAGCAGACGAAGTGGCCGAGCTCTGGAGGAGGCACGAGTCGGGTACACTCACGCCGCGCGCCTTCCTGAAGGCCGCCGTCCCGATGCTGGTCGCTCTCGGACCCGTCGTGGTGCTGTACGGCATGAGTCCGTTCGGCGACAAGGCCACGACGTTCGGTGCCTGGCGGGCCATTTCCAAAGTCATGAGGCTCGTAAGTCCATTCATGACGACGAGCGTCGCTCTGACACTCGTGACCACGGTCGCGGTTGCCGTTGTGCTGATCGCGATGCGCCGCCGGATCACGTTTGCCCCGGGACTGCCGCTCGTTCTGGCGGTGCTGGCGATCGTCTACGTCGCCGCGCCATTGCGGCTAAAGGGCGGCTCCTTCATCGATCTGCGCGTGGCGCTGATGTTCGCCCTGCTGTTGTTCGCGGGCATTCAACCGCGGATCGCACGGCGCGAGGCAATGTTCGTCGCGTTCACTCTGGCGGCCCTGATTTGCGTCCGCTCCGCCTATGTCGGGGCAACGTGGATCGATCACCGCAAGGACGTCGCCGATCTGCGGGCTGCGATCGCCAGTGTCGAGCCCGGCGCGCGCGTGCTGGTTGCAACGGGATATCAGGGAGAGGTGGCGCAAGCCGATCCCGAGCGCAGGGCCCTGTTCGGCATTTACCGATTGACCGGACACCTCCCCGCCTTGCTGGCGATCGAACGCTCGGCATTTTGGCCGACCCTGTTCGCCGATCCTTCGCAACAGCCGGTGACCGTGTTGCCGCCATTCCGTCGGATTTCGACCCCGTTGGGGGAGCCGCTGGACTGGAGCACGCTGGCCAGCGAACGATATTCCGAGGAGACGTTGCAGTTTGCGCCGTACCTCGCCCGCTGGCGCGCCGATTTCGACTACGTGCTGCTGATTGATCCAACGCCCGAGCCTGAGCATATAGCGAAGCTGTCGTCGCTCTACGATGGCAACTTTGCGAAGCTCTATCGGATCGATCACTGATCCATCGCCGCGCTCGCAGCAGCTCCCGGTCAATGATGCGACGCCGCGGCGCCGATCGCGAGGCCGCCAGTTGCGGCAGCCGCGCGATCGATCACCTCGCGACGGGATCCACCCGTTCAGGCGCGCTGCACTCTCAGCAGCGGCCGCGGAAAGGCCTGCGCGCAGGCGACGCCGAGCAGCGCGAGACCGCCGCCGATGACGTGGAACGGCCTGACCGGTTCTCCCAACATCACGATCGCGGCGGCGGCGGTCAGCACCGGCAGCAGGTTCATGAAGATCGCGCAGCGGTTGGGGCCGAGTTGCGCGACGCCGCGGATCCAGAGGAACGGCAGCACGACCGAGGCCAGCGCGCCGGCGTAGACGATCAGCGGCAGTGTCGCAGCGTTGACCTGGCGCAGCGGCGCCGGCGTGGCGAGGAAGGCGGGAAACATCACGGCCAGCGCGCACAGCGCCTGCATGTAGGTCGACTGCCATCCGGTGATCGGCAGATTCCACCGCTTCAGCAGCACGCCGTACAGCGCGTAGACGATCGCGGCCAGCAGCATCAATGCGTCGCCGGCATGCACGCCGTTGCGCAGCAGTGATGACAAATCACCGCCGCTAACGAGATAGATCAGGCCCGCGAACGACAATGGCGCGCCGCAGATCATGCCGAACGTCGGCTGCTCGCCGAGCAACGCGGCACTGAGCGCGACGGTCAACAGCGGCGTCAGCGCGGTGAACACCGCCATGTTGGTCGCGGTCGTTGTCTCGGCCGCCAGATACGACAGGCTCTGGAACAGGCACATCGCAAGAAAGCCAAGGATCGCGAGCGGACCGAGATGCGGCCAGATCGCAAGGCGGTTGCGCCAGACGGCGCGCGCCACGAACGGAGACATCAACAGGACCGCGACCAGCAGGCGATAGAAGGTGATTGCCTGCGGACCGATGGTGTGCGCCGACAGGCGGGACACGATAACGTTGCCGGCCCACAGCACGATGGCGACGAAGGGATAGAGAAGTGCGGCTTTCTGCTTGAACATGATCTGATCGCGGGGTTCGAGGAATACCCGCCAGCAACTAGCTGTCGCATGATGGTCCGTCTCACGCTAGAATGACCCAACCTAGCGAAATTGGGACATTCGAGATCAAGACGTGTTCGACGAGCTGATCACACGGCACCTCGACTATCACGCCACGGCACGGCCGATGGCGGCGATGGAGATCGATTATCCGAGCGGCGCCTCGACTGGACTTCACGCGCATCCGCGCGGCCAGCTGCTCTACGCCATCGAAGGCGTCATGATCGTGCGCTGCGCCGAGGGCACCTGGGTGGTGCCGCCCAATCGCGCGGTGTGGCTGGTGGCTGGGCTGGAACACGAGGTCCGCATGTGCGGCGCGGTCAAGATCCGCACCGTGTTCGTCGACGCCGGCACGGCGCCGAATCTGCCGCAGACCAGTTGCGTGTTCACGGTCTCGCCGCTGCTGCGCGAATTGTTCGTCGCTGCGATGCGTGTCCCGCTCGACTATGCGCCCGCGACCAGCGACGAGCGCCTGATGCTGGTGCTGCTCGACCAGCTGCGCGAGGTCGATGTGCTGCCGCTGCATCTGCCGATGCCGCGCGACGAGAGGCTCGCGCGGATTTGCGAGGCGCTGGTGAGCCACCCGGACGATGCCTCCACTGCCGAGCAGTGGGCGCGCCGGCTGAAGTTGACGTCGAAGACCGTCCATCGCCTGTTCGCGAAGGAAACCGGCATGACGTTCGGCGAGTGGCGTCAGCAGGCCCGCCTGCTGTTCGCGCTCGAGCGCCTCGCGCGCGGCGCGCGGGTGGTCGATGTCGCGCTCGACGCCGGCTATGCCAGCCAGAGCGCGTTCACTGCGATGTTCCGCCGGCATTTCGGTGTGCCGCCAAACGCCTTCTATCGATAGGCCCTCACGGCGGAGAGCTAACGCTCGGCTGGCGCTGACTGGGCGGCCGGCCCCAGGATCCATTCCCTGAACGCCGCGATTTTCGGCAGCGACTGCCTGTTGTCGGGACAGACGAGATAATAGGCGAATTCCTCCAGATGCGCGGTGTCCTGCAATTGGATCAGTTCGCCGCGCGCGATCTGGTCTGCGACCATCGCCGCCGGCAGCAGCCCCGCACCCTGCCCCGTCAGCACCGCCTTCAGCAGCAGGCTGCCGTCATCGAACGAGGGGCCGCGCGGCGTCCGAACCTCCGCGATGCCGTTGGCCTGAAACCACAGGCTCCAGCCCTTGCGCTCGGCGTCATGCACCTGCGGCCAGCCCGCGAGCTCATCGGGAGATGCCGGCCGCCCGAGCCGCTCGACCAGCGATGGCACGGCCACCACCACCATCTCGACCGTGACGACGCGATCGCTGCGCAGCCCCGGATAACGGCCAAGGCCGTGGCGCACCGCGATGTCGACACCGCTGCGCGAGAAGTCCACCAGCGTGTTACCGGTGACGATCTGAAGATCGATCTCGGGATGCGTATTCTGAAATGACGCCAGGCGCGGCACCAGCCAGGCCGATGCGAAGAATGGCGTGACGCTCACCGTCAGCGTGCCGATATCGACAGATGCGGTGACACGGCGCGACGCATCCGCGATCTGGCGAAAGGCATTGCGGATCGACGGCAGATAGTCGCGACCGGCGTCGGTGAGATAGATGCCGCGCGGCACCCGCTCGAACAGTTTCACCCCCAGATGGGCTTCGAGGGTCTTGAGCATCTGGCTGACCGCGCCCGGCGTCACGCACAGCTCCTCGGCCGCGAGCTTCACCGAGAGGTGGCGGGCGGCGGACTCGAACGCCTTGAGCGCGTTCAGGGGTGGAAGCCTGCTCTCCATGATTTAGATTTTCTAATCCAAAATTCGCAGCAAATCTGGTTTGCCAACCTGGTCTTCTGCGCGCTCTATCAGCCTATCCTACTGCTGAAAGCCTCGTCAACGCAGAGCATTCCTAGCTGAAAAGTTAGATTTTCTAATCTTTCGATGCCTCCCAGCGACGGCTTTCAGTTCACGCATGAAACCAGGACAAGGCATGTTTGAGGTCCCCGATAGATTAGACCTGCGCGAAGTCAGCGCAGGTAGCCCCGCCAGCAGACTCGTCGATCGCATCAACGCGTCGCAAGCCGGCGCCCTGCCCGGCCTGCTGGGCTTTCGCTGGATCGAAGCCGAACGCGGCCACATCCGCGGCCGCTTCGACATCGCCGCAAAGCACTTCTCGCCGCACGGACTGTTACACGGCGCGAGCATCGTCGCGTTGGCGGATACCGCGTGCGGGTTCGGCTGCCTCGCGTCCTTGCCGGACAGTGCCATCGGCTTCGCGACCGGCGAGTTGAAGACGAATTTCATCGGCGCAGCGCGCGAAGGCGGCGTGAGCTGCGAGGCGCGCCTCGTTCATGCCGGGCGCACCACCCAGGTGTGGGATGCCGAGATCCGCAGCGAGACGACCGGCAAGACGATCGCGTTGTTCCGCTGCACGCAAATGCTGCTCTATCCGCCGGCCGGATCCAGTGACCGCGCGGTGCAAGGAGAACGATCATGAGGAGCGCCACCATGCACGCCAGACAACAACGCGCGAAGCCGTTCTACGGCTGGATGGTGGTCACGGCCGCCTTTGTCGTCACGTTCATCGGCTTCGGCAGCGCCTACACGTTCTCATCCTTTGTCGAGTCCTTGCAACGCGAGTTCGGCGCCTCGCGCGGCTCGGTGTCGCTGGTGTTCTCGTTCGCGGGCTTCCTGTATTTCGGCCTCGGCATCGTCTCGGGCCCGCTTGCCGACCGCTGGGGCGCGCGCCGGCTGGCGGCAATTGGAATGGCGCTGATCGGGCTTGGCATGGTGCTGGCGGGACAGGCGCAAACCATCCTTCAGGTCTACGCCGCCTACAGCATCGGGATCGGCGCCGGCGTCGGTTGCGCCTACGTCCCGACGCTGGGTGCCGTGCAACGCTGGTTCGTCCGGCGGCGCGGCTTTGCGTCGGGCCTCGCCGTCAGCGGGATCGGGGTCGGAACATTGGTGATGCCGCCGCTCGCCACCTGGCTGATCGCGAGCCTCGGCTGGCGCGATGCCTATGTCGTGCTCGGCGTCGTTGCCGTTATCGCCGGCATCGGCGCATCGCTCCTGATCGCGGACGATCCGCGCCGCTACGGCACCGGACCGGATGGCGACCCGCTCGATATGGCGTCAGGGCCGCCGCTGCGTCAGGGTGTTTCGATCCGGCATGCGGTACGCACCGCCCGCTTCGCGGGGCTCTATGCGGCCTGCCTGGTCAGTGCGTTCGGCGTGTTCGTGCCCTTCGTGCATCTGGTGCCGTTCGCGCTCGACCATCAGGTGACGCCGACGCTTGCCGTGCTACTGCTCGGGATGATCGGCGTCGGCAGCACGGCCGGTCGCTTCGTCCTGGGGAGCATCGCCGACCGGGTCGGCCGTGACGCGTTCCTGATCGCGATGTATCTCGGAATGGCCGCCTCGCTGGCGATCTGGGCGTTCGCCGGCGCATTCTGGTCGCTGACCGTCTTCGCGCTGTTGTTCGGCGTGTTCTATGGCGGCTGGGTCGCGATCCTGCCCGCCGTGGTCACCGACCATTTCGGCGGCCGCAATGTCGGCGGCATCATCGGCATCCTCTACACCAGCGTCGCATTCGGAACGCTGCTCGGGCCAAGCGCCGCGGGCTTCGCGTTCGACATCAACCACAGCTACCTCGTTCCGATTGCGATCAGCGCAGCCGCCAACCTGGTCGCCGCCCTCCTCGCAATGGCCACGATGCGAACCGCCTCGCCGATCGCTACAGTCACGCCGCGTTGATCCCCATGACCGTCGGTGGCATCAATGCTAGGTTCGGGGATCACCGCCCCCGCTGGTTCGAGCCACGGAGATCCCTCGCATCGCCATGACCAACGCCTGGAGCTACCGCCGCGCAGATCGAGACGACATCGTCGAACTGGCGGCGTGGTCCGGTGCCGGCTCGCCTGGCCTCAGGCCGCACTTCCATGACGAGAGCCAGATCGTCCTGGTGCTGTCGGGGGCGCGCGCCTTTCGCATCGACGGCGCGACCGTCACGGTGCCTGCCGGACATGCCGCGCTCATTCCCGCCGGAATGCTCCATGCGCCGCTGCCGACACCGGATCAGACGGTTTGCCTGAATGCCTATGTCCCAACGAGCCGCGCCGCGTCGTCGCTACGGATCATCAGCGTCGGGACACGGCTTCGGCGCTTGGGTGAGATATCGCCCGAGCACATGCTCGGGATCACCGGCGACATCCTGTCGCGTGAGCCGTCTCCCCCGATGCAGCTCACCGGCAGGGCGAAGCTCGGCACCGCCCTGACGGGAAGCACCGAGCCGATCGGCGAGATCGCGGCGGGCTTCGGACGCAGCCGGGAAGGCTTCAGCCGCATGGTGAGGCGCGAGCTCGGCGTCTCGCCGCATGCCTTCCGCCTGCTGGCCCGGCTCAATCGTGCCCGGCAACTGCTGCGCGCCGGCGAGCCGATCGCAGCAGCGGCGGCCGATGCCGGCTTTGCCGACCAGAGCCATCTCACCCGTCTGTTCCGCCGCACCTTTGGCACCACACCCGGCGTCTACTGGCGTGACTGATGACGCGTCACAGACGTTCCAGACGGGCCGGCGCTCCACCCGCTAGCCTGCTCACCCTCAACGAGGGTGATGCATGGATCCCCAGACAAGTCTTCTGCTGCTCGCGGCCGGCGTCGCGGGAGGCGTCATCAATGCATTGGCGGGCGGCGCAACGCTGATCACGTTTCCGGCGATGCTGGCGGCCGGCCTGCCCGCCGTCATCGCCAACGCATCGAATGCGGTGGCGATCTCGCCGGGGCACCTGATCGCAGCGCTAGCCGACCGCGGCAAGATCCCGCCACCGACGCGGCGCCTGCTCGGCTTCATCATCGTCTCCACGCTTGGTGGCGCAATCGGCGCCGGCGTCTTGTTGCTGCTTCCCGAACGGCTGTTCGTCCTGCCGGTTCCGGGGCTGATCGCCTTCGCGACGTTGCTGTTTGCTTTCGCGCCGCAGATCCAGGCCTGGACCATCGGACGGCAGGCCGGCGCGGCCTTGCCCTCGACCGGCATCAGCAGTGCCGTGCTCGGACTCGCGTGCGTCTACGGAGGCTTCTTCGGTGCCGGGCTCGGCGTCATCCTGACCGCGGTGCTGTCGATCACGGAGCCCAACGACATCAGGGCGATCAAGGCGTTGAAGAACCTGCTCGCGACCTGCGTGTCGCTCGCCGCCACCGTGATCTTCATCGTGCAAGGCGCGGTGCGATGGCCGGAGACCGTAGCCATGCTGATCGGCGCGATGATCGGCGGTTATGCGGGAGGTCACCTGATCCGGGTGCTTCCCGCGACCGTCGTCCGGCAATTCGTCATTGTGGCCGGGGCGGTGATGACCGTGATCTACGCCGCGCGATACTGGCTCTAGTTGGAGCGAGGGAGCCGAGGCTCCCAGCTCGATCGCGAAGACTTAACTTAGTGCGTCGTCATCCAGGCGCGGGCTTCGCGCTGGGCAGCCGCGATCTCGACATCGGACATCTGCTCGGCGACCTCCCGGCGGTACGAGATCGCGTCGGTGCGCCCTTTGAGCGCCGCCAGGTTGAACCATTTGTGCGCCGCGACGAGGTTGACCACACCGGACCGGCCGCTTGCCCAGTACATGCCGCGCTCGAACAGCACGTCCTGGATCGCGGTCGCAGCAACCGGGATGGCAGCTTCCTGATCGATGACCCCCTGAAACATTGTCGTCATTCCCCTTTTTGTTGTTGGCCGCCCTCCCCCGAGCGCGGCCCCCGTCCACTGTTCAAACGCCCTGTTATGTCCGCGCTGACCTTCGTCATGCGCCGCGCCGATCCGCTGGATCACCGCTCGCCGGTTGCCGGCTTGTTGGGATGATCATGGCCCATCAAATTTGAAGAGCGGTTTAAGTATCGCGATGAACGGGATGTAAACCGGCAGCGCCGGGAAGCTTTGCCGGAATCGCAGAAGTGCCTGTGCCGCAGGCATTTCCGCACATTCGTGAACGCCGGTTTACCCTGGCGTTTCGGACATCGATAACCATGGCGGACATTGGCCCTGCGCGTCGGCCGGTCCAAATCGGCAACCGGTCTTCGAATCGACGGAGGGGCGCACGTCCCTCTTGCCGACGCAGGACAGCGAGCGCGGCCGGCACGCGCACAACAACGCACGGCCGTCGAGGCTCGACATCGATTTAGAACTGGAATGGGGGAATGGATACCGGGGCGCGGACTGCGCAGGCCGCCGGAACGAGGGGGTCGGCGAACACGTCAGGACCAGATTTCAACGCGGCATTCTCGCCGGTGAAACTGCGGAACCAAGCGGGCTCCGCACCGAACGAAGAAATCTCTGTTTCTTCTGCCGGACCGGTTTTGGGAAGGTTACCCTCTCCGAAATTCGATCCAGCCGTTTGACCTGATGTCTCGCCGACACCCTCTTTCGTCAGCCAGAGCCTTGGGGTGGATGTGCCTCTCAGCAGTCCGTCCGATGGCTCTCGCGACGTGCCGGCATCAAGCCGCCGGCAATCCTCTCAAGGCGAGAGGCTTACTTCTTCTTCTTGGCGACCTTGCGGGTCTTCTTCGCAGTCTTCTTCACTGCGCTCTTCGCCTTCTTCGCCTTCGCCTTCTTTGCCTTCTTAGCCATGTTGCCCTCCAGTATGTGAGATGGCTCTACGCTGCGTGCACTCGGGAATCGATATGCACTACTTCCCGAATACACCAACAGACCAAAAAAAACAGTGTCCCGCTTAAGGAAGTGTTGACGCAGCGATGGCAGTGCGCGCAGCGCGCGTCGCCGGAAAACTTGCCGACGCGTTCAAGCGTCAATGCGAGAAACGCAATCGCGTCCGACATCGGAATTTGTCAACGTCGTCGGAAACCACTTGTATTGTAGGCAATTCGTGAATTCGCATTCGAACACGCGACGCACGATCGCGGTCGCGCTGAGTCGAACGCGCTTGCGCGAAACGGCGCGCCGCAACCTCCGAGTCGCAATTTTTGGCAACGAAAAAAATTTCGTGGGTAAGCCAACTTTTGCCTCGTCTGAGGTCATCCGAACCCGATTCCCGGTCGAATCGTGGATCCCGCGATTCGGCACCGACGGCATCATCGAGGCGACAAAGGGAGGCCGTGAGGCGAGATCACGCTGCGTTCACGCGCGCGCGACGACGCTAGATGCGATCACGCGAGAGCATGATCCGGTTGGATCAAACGCCAAGGACAACATCATTGTCCTGTTGGTTCAGATGCCGAGCTTGGACTTCAGAAGGTCGTTGACCGACTGCGGGTTGGCCTTGCCGCCCGACGACTTCATCACCTGGCCGACGAACCAGCCGACCAATTGGGGCTTCGCCTTGGCCTGCTCGACCTTGTCGGGATTGGCCGCGATGATGTCGTCGACCACCTTCTCGATCGCGCCGAGGTCGGTGACCTGCTTCATGCCGCGCGTTTCAACGAGCGCGCGCGGATCGCCGCCCTCCTGCCACACGATCTCGAACAAGTCCTTGGCGATCTTGCCGGAAATCGTTCCCTCGCCGATCAGGTCGACGATCGCGGAGAGTTGCTGTGCCGACACCGGCGAGGCTGCAATGTCGACGCCTTCCTTGTTGAGCCGACCGAACAGTTCGTTGATCACCCAGTTGGCGGCGAGCTTGCCGTCGCGCGCCTTGTCGGCGAGGCCCGACAGCACCGTCTCGTAGAACTCTGCGCTCTCGCGCTCGGCGACCAGCACGCTTGCATCATAGGGCGACAGACCGAAGCCCGTAATAAACCGGGACTTCTTCTGGTCCGGCAGTTCCGGCAGCTGCGCCTTGAGATCGTCGACGAAGGCTTGACTGAACTCGAGCGGCAGGAGGTCGGGATCCGGGAAGTAGCGGTAGTCGTGCGCCTCTTCCTTCGACCGCATCGAGCGGGTCTCGCCCTTGTTCGGATCGAACAGCCGGGTTTCCTGGTCGATCGTGCCGCCATCCTCGATGATCTCGATCTGACGCCGCGCCTCGTACTCGATCGCCTGACCGATGAAGTTCACCGAGTTCATGTTCTTGATTTCGCAGCGGGTGCCGAGCGCGGTCTCGCCGTAACGGCGCACCGAGACGTTGACGTCGGCGCGCAGGCTGCCCTTCTCCATGTCGCCGTCGCAGGTGCCGAGGTAACGCAGGATCGAGCGCAGCTTGCTGACATAGGCCTTGGCCTGCTCGGCGTCGCGGATGTCGGGCTTGGAGACGATCTCCATCAGCGCGACGCCGCAACGATTGAGGTCGACATAGGACATCGTCGGCGACTGGTCGTGCAGCAACTTGCCGGCGTCCTGTTCCAGATGCAGCCGCTCGATCCCGATCGTGACGTTACGGCCGCCGTCGAGTTCGAGCGACACCTCGCCCTCGCCCACGATCGGCGACTTGTACTGGCTGATCTGGTAGCCTTGCGGCGAGTCCGGATAGAAGTAGTTCTTGCGGTCGAATACCGAGCGCAGATTGATCTGGGCGTTCAGCCCGAGACCGGTGAGCACCGCCTGGCGGACGCACTCCTCGTTGATGACAGGCAGCATGCCCGGCATCGCGGCATCGACCAGCGAAACGTGCGAGTTGGGCTCGCCGCCGAACGCGGTCGACGCACCGGAGAACAGCTTCGAGGACGAGGTGACCTGGGCATGGACCTCCATGCCGATCACGACCTCCCAATCGCCGGTGGCGCTCTTGATCAGTCTGTGCGGGGCGGCGGATGCGGTCATGGATCTCGTTGTCCGGATAAAGTGATATCTGGGATGCTAATGGGCTTCGCGCAACCAACCGCGCCAGTCAAGCCGCCTTGCGGCCCCTCGTCGGCCGCGCCGTCGCATGCGGCGCTGCTCAGAGCCCGCGCCGGAACTGCTGAAAGGCCTTGCTCGCGCGCAGTGCGTCCGCGCCGCCCGTGATCAACTGGTCGACCTGCTCCGGCGGCAGCGAAAGCCGGGTCGGGATGGCGTTCAGGATGCCGGCACGCTCCGGTCCGAGCCGGTCGAAGCCCAGTCGCTCGACATAGATCGCGACATCGCCGCATTTCCAGCCGGGCCCGACGCCGAGACGGCTGCGATCGGCCGCCGACAGTCCGCACCGCCAGTGCTTCAGCTTGCCCGACCAGTCGTTGGCAAGCGCGGTGAAGGCCGCGTAGCTCGATCGCACGCTGGCATCGATCGCGGTGTCGGCGGCCGCCGACACCAGTTCGACGCCGCTCGGCCCTTCGAGCGTCTGCACGAAGTCGCCGGAGATGCCGCGGCCGGCGTCGACCACCAGGAACAGGATGCGCTTGAGCTTGGCCGCTTGCCGCTCGCTCAAGGGCTCGTAGGGACGCTGCGCCGCGAGCAAGCCGATGCTCAGCCCCGACAGGCCGTAATTGTCGACCAGCCCGCCATCGAGCAGCTTGACGTAGCGCATCGAGCCGTCGCGGTAGCGTGCCTGGGCCTCGGCATAGGAGCGCAACAGCGGCTGCGCGTTCGGATCGTTGCGTACCCGTTCGAGCCAGGGCGGCAGCGGCGCCGCACAGCCGCCGGGGAAGGTTTCCAGCACGATCGGCGCGAACGCCAGCGGCACCGCCGCGGATGCCGCCACCGCTTCGGCGACACGATAGGAGCGGATGTCGCTGCACAGCGCATCGAATGAGGTCTTGCCGAACACGAACGGCGTGCGGTTGTAGATGTCGGATGCGTTGATCCAGACCCGCGGCCGGCGGTCGTCGGGCAACGCCTCGAACCGCGCACCGTTGAACAGATTGCGATCGAGCCAGTCGGTGAATTGGCTGTCGTTGACGCCGCCACCCAGTGCGCGTCCGATATTGCCGAGCGAGATCTGGGTCTTCAGGCCTTCCTCGGCGTTGCGCAGCAAGAAGCGTTCACGAAAATCATCGAGCGCCGCACGCCGCTTCAATCCGAAATAGGCGGCGGTGATTGACCCGCCGGAGACGCCGGAGACGAAGTCGACGCGATCCAGCAGCGTCTTGGTGCCGGCGGCACCGGAATGCACCCGATCGAGTTCCTCCAGCACGCCGAACGAAAACGCCGCCGCGCGGGTGCCGCCACCGGAGAACGACAGTGCGAGCAGCAAATCATCTTCATAGGTCGGAAAGTCGCGGGCACTGCTGTTGTCGGCAAGCGCGGCGCCAAGCGGCACGTTGCCCGGCAGGTTATAGACGGTCGCGCAGCCGGCAAGGCCCGCCGCCACCACGGCCACCAGCATCGCTGACAGCCATCCCCCTATCCCCGACCCACGCACGAAATACTCTCTTTGCCGCTGGCCCCCGCCCGGTTCACCAGCCTATCACGGCCAATCTGGGCGGCGGCATGGCGGCCGAAACAGGGTTAATGTTCGCGGTGCCGAGACACCGCATCTGGTACCGATCGTTCAGGCCAACAACGCGGCGACGATCCGTTCCCACTCGGCCTCGACCATGTCCTTGGCGACCGGCTGGCCGGCCTGGCGATACCAGTAGCCGGCATTGCCGAGATCGCCTTCGACGCGATGCAGATAAGCGTGCACCCAAGCCGAACTGGCATCGCTCTCATTCATCACGATGCGGTGCGCCTGGTCCCAATCGCCCTTCGCCGCCCACCACAACGCCGCGAGCGCGGGCGACAACGTCGAGTCCGGCACAGCGTCATGCAGGCTGGCGCGGAACTCGGCCATCGCTCACCACCATTTCGCCGGCGTGAAGCGGCCGGCAGCCTGCTCGATCACCTCGCCGAGCGAGAACAGCGTCTCCTCGTCGAACGGCCGGCCGATCAGTTGCAGGCCGAGCGGCAAGCCCTGGCTGTCCTTGCCCGCGGGCACCGCGATGCCGGGCAGGCCCGCCATGTTCACGGTCACCGTGAAGATATCATTGAGATACATCTCGACGGGATCGGCGCCGCCCTTCTCGCCGATGCCGAACGCGGCTGACGGCGTCGCTGGCGTCAGGATCGCGTTCACGCCCTTGGCGAAGCAGTCCTCGAAATCCTTCTTGATCAGCGTACGCACCTTTTGTGCGCGCAGATAATAGGCATCGTAATAGCCGGCCGAGAGTACATAAGTGCCGATCAGCACGCGACGGCGCACCTCGTCGCCGAAGCCGTCGGCGCGGGTGTTCTCGTACATCTCGATGATGTTCTTGCCCGGATCGCGCAATCCGTAGCGCACGCCGTCATAGCGCGCGAGGTTTGACGAGGCCTCGGCAGGCGCCACGATGTAATAGGCCGGCAGCGCGTATTTGGTGTGCGGCAGCGACACCTCGACCAACTCGGCGCCGGCGGCCTTCAGCCACTGCGCGCCTTCGCTCCACAGCTTCTCGATTTCGGCCGGCATGCCGTCGAGCCGATACTCCCTGGGGATGCCGATCTTCATGCCCTTCACGGACTTGCCGATCGCTGTCTCGTAGTCCGGCACCGCGATGTCGACCGATGTGGTGTCCTTGGGATCGTGCCCGGCCATCGAGCGCATCAGGATCGCGGCATCGCGCGTGGTGCGCGCGATCGGGCCGGCCTGGTCGAGCGAGGATGCGAACGCCACGATGCCCCAGCGCGAGCAACGGCCATAGGTCGGCTTGATGCCGACGGTTGCGGTGAACGCAGCAGGCTGGCGGATCGAGCCGCCGGTGTCGGTCGCGGTCGCGCCCATGCAGAGCGACGCCGCCACCGCCGAGGCCGAGCCGCCGGACGAACCGCCTGGCACCAGCGTCGTGTTAGAGCCTTCGCGGCGCCACGGGTTGGTGACCGGACCGAAGAACGAGGTCTCGTTCGACGAGCCCATCGCGAACTCGTCATTGTTGAGCTTGCCGAGCAGCACGGCGCCGTCGCGCCACAGCTGCGAGGTCACCGTCGACTCGTAAGGCGGGATGAAGTTGCCGAGGATCTTCGAGCACGCCGTGGTCCTGATATCGCGGGTCGCGAACAGGTCCTTGATGCCGAGCGGGATGCCGGCCAGCGGGCCGCCCTCACCCTTTGCGATTTTCTCGTCGGCCGCCTTCGCCATCTCGCGGGCGCGGTCAGGTGTTTCGAGCACATAGGCATTGAGCACCCGCGCGGCCTCGATGGCGGCGAGATGCGCATCGGTCAGCTCAACGGCGGTGAAAGACTTGCTCGCCAGGCTCTCGCGGGCCTCGGCGATCGTCAACGATGTCAAATCGGTCATTTATTTGTTGATCGGGCTGCAGAAAAACGGAGACAGGGTCTTGTCGTTGGCGGGATCGTCCAGGCGCGCCCTGTTTGCCTTGGCGTTCTCCTTGGCACGCTCGGCGTCGAGCGCCTCGAGCTGGTCGAGCACGGCGTCGATCGCCTCATTGGGATCGGCGACCTTCCCCTTGCGCTCCATCACATCGAGGAAATCCATATAGGCCTTGTAGGCCTTCTCATCGTCGCAGAGCAGACACATTGGACTTTGTCGCTTTTGTTTGATGCGCTTCCGGCATCCAGTTCGCTCGAAAACACCAGGCGAGTGTTACTCGACCACCTTCGGCACCAGGAAGAAGTCGTTCACGGTATCCGGCGCGTTGCGGACGATGACATCGGCGATCTCACCGTCATTGACCACATCGGCGCGCTTCTTCATCTCCATCGGCGTCACCGAAGTCATCGGCTCGATGCCGTCGATATTCACTTCCGACAGCTGCTCGACGAAGGCCAGCATCGCGTTCAGCTCGCCCTGGAGATGGGGAACTTCGGCGTCGCTGACCGCGATCCGCGCCAGATGCGCGATGCGACGGACGGTCGTGGCGTCTACGGACATTATATAGGGCCTCGGGTGGTCAGGCTGAAAGGTCAGCCTGCCGTATAGCAGAGGCCGGTTTTGCGCCGCAACCGCGCTGGAAACCGGGGCAAAATCAGCCCGCCAGCTGCCCCATCCGTGCCAGCGCCGCCCCGGCCAGCGCCCGGGTCAGCTCGGCGGCCGGCATTTCCTTGCCCATCCGCACCGCCTGCCCGGCCCAGAGATTGGTGAAATCGACCTTGCCCTGTTTTTCGGCAGCCGCCTTCAGGGGCCCGAGGGCGGTCGCCGCGTGCGGAAATGCCGGCGCATCCGGTGAGATCGGGCCGACCTCGCGCATCACCCGGTTGGCGACGCCACGCGCCGGGCGCCCGGTCATCACGTTGGTGATGACGGTCGATTCGTCGCTCGCCTGCGCCAGCGCGACACGGCCCTGCGGGGTCACCTTGGATTCCGGGCAGCGCAGATAGGCCGAGCCGATCTGCACCGCGGATGCACCGAGCGCGAACGCCGCCGCGATCCCGCGCCCGTCGGCAATGCCGCCGGCGGCGACGACCGGCACCTTCACCGCATCCACCACCTGCGGCAGCAGCGAGAACGTGCCCGGCTGTTCGGAGATATTCTCGGTCAGGAACATGGCGCGATGGCCGCCGGCATCGGCGCCCTGCGCGATGACGACGTCGGCACCGTTCTCTTCCAGCCAGATCGCCTCCTTCACCGTGGTCGCCGACGACATCACGATGGCGCCCGCTCCCTTCACCCGCTGGAGGAGCTTTGGCTCAGGCAGGCCGAAATGGAAGCTGACGACCTCGGGCTTCAATTCCTCGACCACGGCGCAGAAGGCCGCATCGAACGGTGCGCGGTTGGCGGCGTTGATCGCCGCATCCGGATCGAGGCCATGCTCGCGAAAATAAGGCGCCAGCCGCTGCCGCCATCGCGCCTCGCGCGCCGGATCGGCGTCGACCGCCTTGTGGCAGAAGAAGTTGAGGTTGACCGGCGCGGAGACGCGCTGGCGGATGATGTTGACCTGCTCGCGGGCCTTCTCGGCCGACAGCATCGCGCATGGCAGTGAGCCGAGCCCGCCCCCTTGCGCCACTGCGATCACCAGCTCGGCATCCATTACGCCCGCCATCGGCGCCAGCACGATCGGGAATTCGGTCTTGAAGCGATCGATCAATCGACGGTCTGGCCACATGGTGTGCCTCGCACTTGTTCAGGTCAAAGAGGAAGAGAGTTGCGCCTGCCGTGCAGCGATTGCTCGGCCTCGGCGACGATGCGGCCGACGATCTCGGCCGCGGGAACGATATCATGGATCAAGCCGACGGATTCGCCGGCGAACACCGCGGCGATGTCGAAATTGCCCGCCTCCCTCGCGGCGGCATATTCCACCGCGATCTCATCCGCCCGCTGCATCAGCTCGATCTCGCGGCCGCTCCAGCGCCGCGAATGATCGTTGGAGAGCGACCGCGCGGTGAACGGTGCCGGCCACATCAATTTGCGCGACCAGTCCATCACCACGCCGCGCACCGTCTCGCCGCTCTTCGCCGCGCGGATCAATTGCTTCGCCCGCTCCGGCGCATCAGCTTCGAGGCTGGCATAGAAGCGCGTGCCCATCAGCACGCCGGAGGCGCCGAGCATCATCATCGCAGCCAGGCCGCGGCCATCCGCGATGCCGCCCGCCGCGACGACCGGTACCCGCCCTGCCGCGAAATCGATGATCGCAGGCACGATGTCGAGCGTGGTGCGCGAGGCGCCATGACCGCCCGCCTCGGTCCCCTGCGCAATCAGGATATCCGCGCCGCAATCGAGCGCTTGTTGAGCGAGTTCCTCATTCTGCACCTGACAGATCAGCAGCGCGCCCGCCGCCTTGATGGCAGACGCGAACGGCGCGGGATCGCCGAACGACAACATCACCGCGCGCGGCCGCGCCGCCAGCGCGATGTCGATCAGTTCGGGCTGCTTGGCGAGGCCCCAGGTGATGAAGCCGATGCCGAATGGCCTTGCGGACCCCTTCAGCTTTGCGGTTTCTGCCTCAAGCCAGGCCCTGTCTCCGTAGCCACCGCCCAGAATGCCGAAGCCGCCCGCCTCGCTCACCGCCCTGACCAGCCGGCTTCCCGCGATCATCGCCATCGGCGCCGCCAGGATCGGATGTTCGATGCCCAGACGCGCCGTCAAGTCGGTGCCGATCGGCATGCGTTGCTCCCTGATCTGGACTTGCTGTTCTGGACTCGCAGCTTAAGCCGGCCTAACATTCTCCGAAAATGAATACTAGAGAACGCTACCATCTCTAAAATAAAACGGTGATCCCAGATGGAATTGACCGACCTGCTCACCTTTTCCACGGTCGCGCGGCTTGGCGGCATCACCCGGGCCGCCGAAGAGCTCAATACCGTGCAGTCCAACGTCACCCAGCGCATCAAGGCGCTGGAGGCCGAGATCGGCACCCCACTGTTCGAACGGCACAGCCGCGGCATGTCACTGACCGGCGCCGGCCGTCGCTTGCTGCCCTATGCCGAACGGATGGCGGCGCTGTCGCGCGAGGCCGTGCTCGCCGCGCGCGACGATGGCGAGCCGAAGGGCCCGTTGTCGATCGGCTCGATGGAAACCACTGCCGCGGTGCGACTGCCGACACTGCTGGCCGAGTTCCACCGCCGTTATCCTGCCGTGCGCCTGAGCTTGCGCACCGCGACAACCGCCGATCTCGTCGCCGCCGTGCTCGACGGTTCGCTCGATGGCGCTTTCGTCGCCGGCCCGATCGAGCACGCCGACCTGTCAACGACATCAGCGTTCACCGAGGAACTGGTGCTGGTCACCGCGCCGCGCTGGAAATCGCTCGCGGCGCTACGCGCCGGCACCTCGGAGTCGGGTCCGACCGCGCTGGTGTTCCGCACCGGCTGCACCTACCGGCAGCGTCTCGAACAGGTGTTCACCGAGTTCGGCTGGCCGTCTGCCGTCCGCTTCGAGTTGGGCACGCTCGACGGCATGGTCGGCTGCGTCGCCGCCGATATGGGGGTCACCCTGCTGCCGCGTGCCGTCGTCGAGCGCGATCATGTGCTCCGCGACGTCAACATCCACAGGCTCGGCTCGCAACACGCACATGTCGAGACGCTGTTCATCCAGCGCCGCACATCGCATCAATACAGTCCCTTGCAGGCGCTTGCCGCGTGCCTCGGCAACGACGACCGGGTGATTGCCGCCTGACCGGCGTTTTCGCATGGCGCCAGCCCGCCGCCGGACTTTGCCTCGGCGCGTGGCCGCGTGCTAAGCGCTAGCGCCATGCCCGCCCTCATCCTTCCCCTGATCGAAGCCGCGCCGCACTGGCCCGATCGCGGTGCGCTGATCGGCCTCGACCTCGGCACCAAGACCATCGGCGTTGCGGTCTCCGATCCGGACCGGCGGCTCGCCACCGGCGTCGAGACCATCCAGCGTAAGCAATTCAAGACCGATGCGGCGCGGCTGCTCGCGATCGCGGCCGAGCGCAACGCCGCGGGCTTCGTGCTCGGCCTGCCGATCAACATGGACGGCAGCGAGGGCCCGCGCGCGCAATCGACCCGGGCCTTTGCCCGCAATCTCGCAGGCCTCACCACGCTTGCGATCGGCTTGTGGGACGAGCGGCTCTCGACCGCCGCGGTCGAGCGCGAGCTGATCGGGATGGACGTCAGCCGCGCCCGCCGCGCCGAAGTGATCGACGAGCACGCCGCGATCTTCATCCTGCAAGGCGCGCTCGACCGCCTCGCCAAGCTGCGCGGAGACCGCTGACCATGGCCGTGGTGATCGCGGCCCTGCTGCCGGTGTTCCTGCTGATCGTGCTCGGCTTCATCCTGAAGCGGACGCTGATGCGGCTCGACAGCCAATGGCACGGGCTGGAGCAGCTCACTTACTATGTTCTGTTCCCGGTGCTGCTGGTGCAGACGCTGGTCAAGGCCGACCTGACCAAGGTGCCGGTTGCCGGCGTCGGCGGCGCGCTGCTGCTCGCGGCGCTCGTGATGTGCCTGTTCTGCCTTGCGCTGCGCGGCCCGCTCGCCCGTGCCGGGGTCGACGGCCCGGCCTTCACCTCGATCTTCCAGGGCGCGACCCGCTGGCAGACCTATGTCGCGCTGTCGGTGTCGCGCAATCTCTATGGCAGCACCGGCCTCGCGCTCGCCTCGGTCGCGATGGTCGCGATCATCCCGCTGGTCAATGTCTTCAGCGTCGCCGTGCTGGCGAAATATGCCTCGTCGGAGAAGCGATCCGTCGGCGCCATCGTGATGACGGTGCTGAAGAACCCGTTGATCTGGGCCTGCGTGATCGGCCTCGCCATCAATGTCGCGCACGTCCCGCTGCCGCAGCTCTGGCACGACGTCGCCGACGCGCTCGGCGGCTCGTCGCTGGCGATCGGCCTGCTGGTCACCGGCGCCGGCCTGCATCCGGAAGGCATCTTCCGCCCCAGCCTCGCCGCCAGCGTTGCTTTGGTACTGAAGCTCGTGGCGATGCCCGTGCTCACGGTTGCGCTCGCGGTGTGGTTCGGCGTCACCGGCTCCAATCTCGCCATCGTCGCGGCTTGCGCCGCGGTGCCGACCTCGCCGTCAGCCTATGTGCTGGCGCGCCAGATGGGCGGCGATGCCCCCCTGCTGGCCCAGATCATCACGCTGCAAACCATCCTGGCGGCGGTCACGATGCCGCTCGTGATCGCCGCGGTCGGACCGTAAGCGAAACACTGCGATGGCGCAGATCATCTTTCTTCATGGCGCTTCGAGCAGCGGAAAATCGACCATCGCGAAACCCTTGCAGGCCCGCATCGAAAAGCCGTTCTGGCATATCTCGATCGATCACCTTCGCGACTCGGGCGTGCTTCCGATGAGCCGCTTCCAGAGCGGCGAATTCGCCTGGAAGGACGCGCGGCGAGCGTTCTTCGATGGCTTCCACGCCTCGCTCGCCGCCTACGCGGATGCGGGCAACGACCTCATCCTGGAGCACATCCTGGATACCGAGGGCTGGCTGGAGACGCTTCGCGACCTGCTGGCCGGCCACGACGTGTTCTTCGTCGCCGTGCATTGCCCGCTCGATGTCCTGATCGAACGGGAGCAACGGCGCGGCGACAGACCCGCAGGCAGCGCGAAACGCGACTACGAGACCATCCACGCCGGCAAGGCCTACGACCTCGAGCTGGATACGGCCGACGGTGTCGACGCCAACGTCGAAAGGCTCCTTGCAGCCTGGCGGTCCGCAAAACGCTCTTCGAGTTTTCGTTCGAACGCCTGAACGTCCGGCTGCTCCCCGCAATGACGGTTGGCGAAGGTGCTACTGCCCCGCCAGCCACCAGGTCTGGATCGTCGCCGCAAGGTTGTTCAATCCGTGCAGCAGGATGGTCAGCCAGGTCGAACCGGTGCGGAAGCGCAGATAACCGAACAACAGCCCGATCGACAGCACCTCACAGAGGAAGAACCAGTCGTACTGGAGGTGCATCAGCGTCCAAACCAGCGACGACAGTAGGATCGCGCCGATCGGGCCGAGCCTGGATTCGGACCAGCCGCGATAGAGCCAGCCGCGCGCGAACAGTTCCTCCCAGAGCGGTGCGGCAACCGCAAAGGCGATCACCAGCAGCCACAGCGCGCTGTGCTCCTGCGCGGATTTCAGCACGTCGCCCATGAAGCCCGGCGTCACGTCGCGGCCGGCGGCGCGGGACACCATGTCCCAGGCGCCGACCAGCACGACCAGCGCGACGATGCCGATGATCACGTTCTTCCACGACGTCCCGCGCAGCCCGAGATAATCGGCGAACGGGATCCGGGTCCGGCGGATCGCAAACCACAGCGCCAGCAGCACCATCGGCAGGCCGGCGAGCACCGAGAGCGAGATCGTCAGGCCGTCGGCGACCACATGGGTGATGCCGGCGACCGAAAGCTCGGCACCCTGCGCGATGATGCGGTAGATGATGACGCCAACCTGGCCGACGAACATCGCGGCGAAGATCACGAGGCCCCACAGCGCGGTGCCCCAGAACTTCCAGACCCGCGGAGGGCGCGGCGCAGCATCGATAGCGGCAGCAGTGTCTTGCGGCGTAACAGAATCCATCAGCGAACCTCGGTTCTATCGGCTCGTCATGGCCGGGCCTGTCCCGGCCATCCACGTCTTTCTTGCTCGATCGAAACAAGGACGTGGATGCCTGGCACAAGGCCGGGCATGACGGTGGTGAATCATGGCAGCGCCCGCGCCAGCAGCGCGCGCTGATCGGCATCGGAGAGGTCGACCGCGCCGTACATGCCGGCATGGTTTCCGGCGAGCCGTGTCGCCGCGAACAGTTCGGCGCTTGGCGGCGAGACCTGGTTGAGCGCCGCAGTCGCGGCCAGCAGCGCGAGCTTCTCGACCGCAAGCCGCGCGAGGCGCTCGCTGTCGGGCCGGCGGAACGATTGCCCGATCGATGCGACGGTTTCGACGGCCCCCGGCAGGCCCCTGGTCGCTTCGGCGAGCGCGCGCAACACGGCGAGCGCGGCATCCGCCTCGCGGCCGAGTGCGCGGAGCACGTCAAGGCACATCACGTTGCCGGAGCCTTCCCAGATCGCGTTGACCGGCGCCTCCCGGTAGTGGCGCGCCAGAATACCCTCCTCGACATAGCCATTGCCGCCGAGGCACTCCATCGCCTCGTAGACGAATCCGGGCGCGCTCTTGCAGGTCCAGTATTTGATCGCCGGCGTCAGCAACCGCATATAGGCCGCCTCGCCGGCATCGCCGGGCGCGCGGTCGAAGGCGCGGCAGAGCCGCATCACCAGTGCTACCGATGCCTCGACATGCAGCGCCATGTCTGACAGCACCGCCTGCATCAGCGGCTGATCGGCAAGATGCTTCTGGAACACGCTGCGATGCCGCGCGTGATTGAGCGCATGCGCCAGCCCCGAGCGCATCAGGCCTACGGATGCAATCGCGCAATCCTGCCGCGTCAGCTGCACCATCTGGATGATGGTGCGGATGCCCTTGCCCTCCTCGCCGATCAGTTCGGCATGGGCGCCGTGGAATTCGACCTCGGAGGAGGCATTGGAGCGGTTGCCGAGCTTGTCCTTCAGCCGCTGGAAGTGGATCGCATTCACTGTGCCGTCGGGTGCAAAGCGCGGCATGAAGAAACAGCTCAAGCCGTCCTTTGCCTGCGCCAGCACCAGGAACGCGTCGCACATCGGCGCCGACATGAACCATTTGTGCCCGGTGATGCGGTAGGCAGCGCCATCAGGCTCGGCGCTCGTCATGTTGGCGCGCACGTCGGTGCCGCCCTGCTTTTCGGTCATGCCCATGCCGAGCGTCATGCCGCGCTTGCTCCACCACGGCGCGAAGCTCGGATCGTAGGCGCGCGTGCCGATGACCGGCATCGTCTTCGCCAGAATGTCGGGCTGCGAGGCCAGCGCCGCGACCGAGGCGCGCGTCATCGTGATCGGGCAGAGATGACCGGTCTCGACCTGCGACGCGATGTAGAATTTCGCCGCGCGCACCACCTCGGCGGCTCCGCCAGCGGGCTTGCCCTCGGCGCTCCAGGTCGAATTGTGCACCCCGGCATGGGCCGAATGCGCCATCAGCTCGTGATAGGCCGGATGAAATTCGACCTCGTCGCGGCGATTGCCCCTGGCATCGAAGCTGCGCAGCTTCGGCGTATTCTCGTTGGCGACGCGGCCGCGCTCCGCCATCGCGGCGGAGCCCCAATGCTTGCCGAAGTCGGACAGCTCGACCGCTGCCGCCGTCCCGCCATTGGCGGCAACCGCCGCAACCAACGGTGCGTCGGCCGTGAACAGGTCGATGTTCTCGAACGGCGGCGACTGGTTCAGCACGTCGTGGGTGGCAAACGGAGCCTGCGTCATGGTCTCCTCGGGGAACAATCTCGTCGCGCACAAGGCCGGGAATACCGGCTTGCAGCGGCGAGGATCATGCGCCGGCAGCAGCGCAATGGAATCGGAGGATCATAAGCCTGCGATCCGGCGCGGGGCAGCAAAAAGTACACGTCAGCGAGACCTGCCATGCCAGACGCCCGGGCGGCGGGCGGTCAGGTCAAGCGTGTCCTGTCCACCTTGGTCCTGGAAGCCAGGACCGGAAGCAGATCGCCGGCGTGCAGCGGCTGGCCGCACGGGAACGACGCCATCCGCAGCACCGACTGGTGCGAAATGCCGTCGACCGGCGAGACATAGACGACGCGCAGCTCAATCTTGTGCCCCACATTGTAGCCCTGCCACTTCGGATTGTCTTTCCGCATCAGTTCGGCAGCTTCGCAGCCGACCATGTCGGAGGTCCACCTGGTCTTGGTGAGGATCCCGCGCTCGATCTTTTCCAGATAGCATTGGTCGTTGACGCCGCTGACGCGCGCATCGACGCGCGTGTAGTTGGTGCTCTTGTCGTACTGGTCGTAGGCCACGATGCCAACCGCACTGGCCAGAATGATCGCAAGGGCCGCCAGACGCATGTGCTGTGCTCCCGCTCCGTCCAACCATGATAGACGGGGGCCTTAAGGAGTCTTGAATGCACGCGCCGTGGCTTGCGCGACGGCAACCACACTGTTGCGGAAATACCTTGGATTTGAGGAAATTCCGTCGCGTCAGCGCGGCCGCGTGATCGGGAAATCACAGGCCTGCCCGCCGGCCCCCGGCAGCGAGAAATGCCACCATTCCTTTGCAAAGTTCACGAAGCCCTGCCCGGCCATGGCCGCGACCAGCCGCGTCCGCCAACGCCGCTGCGCTGCCGTGATCGAGCGCGCGGCGGTATGCCCCTTCGGATCGGAACAGTCGTAACCGGTGCCCATGTCGACGCTGCCCTCCGGCGCGCGGATCGCGGCCGGCGCCGTGCAGTCGGCATAGGCGCGCGCCGGATCGAATTTTCCCGCATTGTCCGCCGTCAGGTCGACCAGCGTCAGATCGACCGCCGCCCCGGTCGAATGGCCGGAATGGGTGGCGATGTAGCCCAGCCGGAACAGATCGGCCTTCGGGAATGCCGGGTTGTAGCGCCGTTCGGCCGCGGTCTCGCGGCCATTCTGCGACCATGCCACCATGTCGGCGACCGCGCGGGCCGGCCGGTAACAATCGAACATCTTCAACGACAGTTTCTGCGGTGCCAGTTCCTGCTGCACGGCCTTGAGGCGAAGCCCCACATCCCGCCTGACCACGCATTCCGCCGCGCCATAGCCCGCGATCGGCCGTCCCATGAAATTGTTCGCGCCGGCGTAGCGGATGTCCTGGATGATGGTCGGATCGATGTCGCGAAGGAACGCGAAGTCGCCGGGCAGGCCCTGCGCAGCGGCCGGTGAACTCGCGGCCATCGTGGCCGCGACAATCAAGATGCTTCTCGGCCGGCGCACGCTCATGCATCAATCCCCGCCCATGCGCTGTCCGTCGCCTGCGGCGACGGCACGCGCATCATCGCGGATCGAGACTACCGCAAGACCGGTCCGGGATACTTTGCGTGGGCTCCGATCCTAGCTGGCCTTGATCGCACGCTCAAATCGCGCGGTCACCGTTTCCCAATCAACGAGGTTCGACAAGAAGGCATCGACATATTTCGGCCTGAGGTTGTGATAGTCGATGTAGTATGAATGCTCCCAGACGTCGCAGGTCAGAAGCGCGGCGTGCCCCTCGGTCAGTGGCGTGTCGGCATTTCCGGTCTTGGTCACGGCCAATTTCTCGCCATCGAACACCAGCCATGCCCAACCGCTGCCGAACTGGGCGATGCAGGCGGACTTGAAGTCGTCCTTGAATTTCTCGACCGACCCGAAGTCGGCAATGACACGCTTTTCGAGATTACCCGGGATCGGACCTCCGCCGTTCTTCTTCATGCCGAGCCAGAAGTGGCTGTGGTTCCAGTGTTGACCCGCCTGATTGAAGATCGTGCGGTCGGCCGGGTTTTGGGCACTCGTCCTGATGATCGCTTCGAGATCCATGCCATCGTACCGGCCGGCCGCCGTCAGTTCATTGAGCTTGTCGACATAGGCTTTGTGATGCCTGCCGTGATGGAATTCGAGCGTCTGGGCGGACATGTACGGCGCCAACGCATCGATCGGGTAAGGCAAGGTCGGGAGCTGAAACAAGAGACTATCCTTCCATTCATCGGCTGACGTTGCGCCCGGTCACGAGGGCCGGACGGTGGGATGATCGTAATTCAGGCGCGCTGTCTCGGCGTGTTTCGCGGCGTGGAAGACCGCGAATGCCGCCGCCTGCGCCTGCTCGACATAGGTCGCAATTTTTGCATCCGGTGCGGCGCGCGCGTGCAGATGCTGAACGAGAAGCGCCAGGCCATGCTTCAGATGCCGCGCGCAATCGAGCCTGAGCGGGAGCGGCGTCTCGGGAGACGCCGCACTCGCGCGCAGTTTGTCATAGGCCCGAACCAGGAATTCCTCGGCAGAATCCTGGTCGCCCAGCTGAGCGGCAATCTCCGCCAGATTGTGGGAGGAGATGTTGTAGATGACCGGCGCCGGCACCGACAGGTTGGCCTTCGACGCCAGAGCGAACAGCCGTTCCGCCTCGTCAAGCGCGCTGTGATAGAGGTCGAGCGCACGCCGCAAATCGCGGGCGACATAGGCCGCGTTGGCAGCCACGGTAACCGCCTGCCAGATCGCATCATCGGCAGCACCGTCTCGCGGCGGAGTTGCCGAGGGGGGCGCCGCCGTCGGCGCCCGGCGTTGCGAGTTCGGATCCATGTCGCCTCCTCCGGTCAGGCCGCGTCGAGCACGGCCTCGCCTTTCTGCCAGTTGCAGGGACAAAGCTCGCCGGTCTGGAGCGCGTCGAGCACGCGCAGGACCTCGTGCGGATTGCGCCCGACCGAGAGGTCGTTCGCCGAAACGAAACGGATGATACGGTCGGGATCGACGATCAGGGTGGCGCGCAGGCAGACGCCTTCCTCGGGATGCAATACGCCGAGCGCCGTGCTCAATTCCCGCTTGATGTCGGCGAGCATCGGAAACGGAAGGGTCTTGAGATCGGCATGGGTCTGCCGCCAGGCCAAATGAACGTATTCGCTGTCGGTGGAGACGCCGTAGATCACCGCATCTCGATCGGCGAATTCGCCGCTCAGCGCGCCGAAGGCTGCGATCTCGGTCGGGCAAACGAAGGTGAAGTCCTTCGGCCAGAAGAAAATTACCTTCCATTTGCCGACATCACTCGCCTCGGTGATGCGGGTGAAGGCGGTGCCGGGTTGGTTCGAGACGACAGCGGTGAGATCGAAGGCGGGCAGCTTCGTGCCAATCGTGACCATGTTTTCAGTTTGCTCCTGGGAGGGGTTGCGGGGGAAAATGAGCGCCGCGCGCGGCCGTCGACGTCATTCCGCAGACCTCGGCGGAGCGTCGGGATGCGCGCATGGTCCAGGTGCGATGCCGGCCTTCGCGCCGACGCCGCCGGCTGCCTCGCCGGTCCGCCTCAAGCGAATGACCACATCGATCCTGGCGACCACGTAACCGTCCGGTAGAGCCGGGAGAGATCCGATCTCGATCGCGCCTTCCGGAATATCGATGATGCGATCCTCGATCTCGACATAGAAATGATGGTGGTCGCCCACATCGGTATCGAAATAGGTCTGGTCGCCGTTCACGGCGATGCGGCGCAGCAGGCCCGCATCCGCAAGCTGGTTGAGCGTATTGTAGATCGTGGCGAGTGACACCCGGATGCCGGCGGCGGCGGCCTCCCAGCAAAGTCCGCCCGCCGTCATATGCCGATGGCCCTCCCCGAACAGCAGACCGGCGATCGCCAGGCGTTGGCGCGTTGGGCGCAGCGACGCCAGTTCGAGCAGAGCGTGAACGTCCCTGCTCTCCGCAGCAAGAGACCGGACATGGCCGTGCTGCGGATGTCGGGCCGCCGGATTCATCAAGGCAGAGTGTTCGAGCATGGGACCATCATCAGGATGCGTTGCAACGACCTTAATGCTATTAAGAAGCATTCGCAATAACGAATATTGTCCTAGATCTCGTACGCGGCCCTAAACCAAAGGATTTGGCTTCCGCAACGTGTCCGCCTTCCTCACCGCGGGCCGATGCCGCCGCGGAGATTGTTCGAGATGCGGAAATGCACGATGCAGCGAATAGCGCCGGCCGCGAGGTTGGTGAGGGGCGCCGCGGGCTACCCAACCGGCGGGCTTGACGAGACGAACCCGCTGTCACGCACCACGGAACGACTGCAGCCGGCGCGAGGTCGACACCGACTGCGGCGAGCTATCGACGTGCCCGCGCGGTTACACGGGGATAACTTCGATCACCCCTCTTCGCGCTTGCCCCACCGGCCATCCGCGCCTATAGCTCTGGCTTTAATGACCCCATCATTGAAATCGACTTTTGTCCTTGGTCACCGGCATCTGCTGGGCATCGAGGGCCTTTCCGCCGACGACATCACGGGCCTGCTCGACCTCTCCGAGGAGTATGTCGAGCTCAACCGCCAGGTCGACAAGAAACGCGCCAGTCTGCGCGGCCGCACCCAGGTCAATCTGTTCTTCGAGGCCTCGACCCGGACCCAGTCCTCGTTCGAGATCGCCGGAAAACGGCTCGGCGCCGACGTCATGAACATGTCGGTCTCGTCGATGTCGACCCGCAAGGGCGAGACCTTGATGGACACCGCGGTGACGCTGAACGCGATGCACCCGGACATCCTGGTGGTGCGCCATCACGCCTCCGGCGCAGTCGAACTGCTGGCGCGCAAGGTTGACGGTTCCGTGATCAATGCCGGCGACGGCAGCCACGAGCACCCGACCCAGGCGCTGCTTGATGCGCTGACCATCCGCCGCAACAAGGGAAGGCTCGAAGGGCTCGTGATCGCGATCTGCGGCGACGTGCTGCATTCCCGCGTGGCGCGCTCCAACATCTTCCTGCTCAACACCATGGGCGCCCGCGTCCGCGTGGTCGCCCCCTCCACCCTGCTGCCGCCCGGCATCGAGCGGATGGGCGTCGAGGTCGCGCGTGACATGCGCGAGGGACTGAACGGCGCCGACATCGTGATGATGCTGCGGTTGCAGCGCGAGCGCATGAACGGCTCGTTCGTGCCGTCATCGGGCGAGTATTTCCACTATTTCGGGCTCGACCAGAAGAAGCTCGGCTACGCCAAGCCGGATGCGCTGGTGATGCATCCGGGCCCGATGAACCGCGGTGTCGAGATCGACACCTTCGTCGCCGACGGCGCGCAGTCGCTGATCCGTGAACAAGTTGAAATGGGTGTGGCAGTGCGCATGGCGGTGCTCGAAGCGCTCGCCCGCAACCTGCCGAACGCGTGAGTCCGATGCTGACCGACCGCCGCCCCATCCTGCTCGCCAACGCCCGCGTCATCGATCCGTCCCGCGACTTCGACGGTCCGGGCGATGTCCTGATCGCCGACGGCGTGATCCGTGACGCCAAGCGCGGCATCGGTGCCGCCGGCGTCCCCGAAGGCACCGACATCGTCAACTGCGCCGGCAAGATCGTGGCCCCCGGCCTGATCGACATGCGCGCCTTCGTCGGCGAACCCGGCGCCAGCCACCGCGAAACCTTTGCCTCCGCCAGCCAGGCCGCCGCCGCCGGCGGCATCACCACCATCATCTGCCAGCCCGACACCTCGCCGGTGATCGACAATTCGGCGACCGTCGACTTCGTGCTGCGCCGCGCCCGCGACACCGCGATCGTCAACATCCATCCGATGGCGGCGCTGACCAAGGGCATGCAGGGCCAGGAGATGACCGAGATCGGCCTCTTGAAGGCCGCCGGCGCCGTCGCCTTCACCGATGGCGACCGCAGCGTCACCAACGCCCAGGTGATGCGTCGCGCGCTGACCTATGCCCGCGATTTCGACGCGTTGATCGTGCATCACACCGAGGACCCGAACCTGGTCGGCGAAGGCGTCATGAACGAAGGCGAATTCGCCACCCGGCTCGGCCTCGCCGGGATTCCGACCGCGGCCGAATCGATCATGCTGGAGCGCGACATGCGGCTCGCCGGGCTGACCGGCGGGCGCTATCACGCGGCCTCGCTGACCTCGACCGAGTCGCTCGAGATCCTCAAGCGCGCCCGCGACGCCGGCCACAACGTCTCGGCGTCGGTCTCGATCAACCACGTGACCTTGAACGAGAACGACATCGGCCCCTACCGCACCTTCCTGAAGCTGGCGCCGCCGCTGCGCACCGAGGAAGACCGCAAGGCGCTCGTCGCCGCTCTCGCCTCCGGCCTGATCGACGTCGTGATGAGCGATCACAATCCGCAGGACGTCGAGGTCAAGCGGCTGCCCTTCGCGGAAGCGGCGAGCGGTGCGGTCGGCCTCCAGACCATGCTGCCGGCGGCGCTGCGTCTGATCCACAATGGCGAGATGGACTTCAAGACGCTGATCCGGGCGATGTCGACGCGACCGGCGGAACTGCTCGGGCTACCCGGCGGCACGCTGCGTGCGGGCGCCCCGGCCGACGTCATTGTGATCGACGCCGACACGCCCTGGATCCTCGACCGCGACGACCTCAAATCGCTGTGCAAGAATACGCCGTTCGACGACGCCCGCTTCTCCGGTCGCGTGACGCGGACCATCGTCGGCGGACGCACCGTGTATGAGCACGTCTGATCGCGTGTGGAACTCAGTGCGCTGTGAGTTGTGACATCGCTTCCATCGTCGTGCCAACGACGATGGCTGCCACGTAAACGACGAAGAAAAGCTGCTCCAGCCGCGTGCGAACAGAAGCCATGATAAGCTCCCCTAATACCGAGGCCATGGTGCGGATCGATGGTTAATTTTTTGTTGACGAAATCAGCCAAAACGGACCGGACCGCCCGTCGACGGAGCCACCGCGATGTCCGCTGATGTGCTGCTGCTGCCCGCCTTCCTGATCGGCTATCTGTTGGGCTCGATCCCGTTCGGGATGATCCTGACCCGGCTCGCTGGAACGCAGGACCTGCGCACGATCGGCTCCGGCAATATCGGCGCCACCAACGTGCTGCGGACCGGCCGCAAGGGCCTCGCCGCGGCGACCCTGATCGGCGACATGCTCAAGGGCACGGTCGCCGTCATCATCGCGGGCACGATCGGCGGCCCGAACGCGGCGATGGTCGCGGCGCTCGGTGCGTTCCTCGGCCACCTCTTCCCGGTCTGGCTCAAATTTCGCGGCGGCAAGGGCGTCGCCACCTATCTCGGCGTGCTGCTCGGCCTGTTCTGGCCGGCGGCGCTGATTTTTGCGGTGATCTGGCTCGGCACTGCCTACACCACGCGCTACTCGTCCCTGTCGGCGCTGATCGCCGCCTTCGTGACCCCGCTGTTCCTGTGGTGGTTCGGCCACAACGCGCTCGCTTCCCTGTTCGCCGTGCTGACGCTGCTGCTGTTCTACATGCACCGCGAGAACATCAAGCGCCTGCAGGCCGGCACCGAAGGCAAGATCGGCGAGAAGAAGTAGTTCTCCGTCATTCCGGGGCGATGCGCAGCATCGAACCCGGAATCCATTGGGCAGCACATTCGCTGTGAAATGGATTCCGGGCTCTCGCTTCGCGAGCCCCGGAATGACGGCGGTTATTTCCTCAACGCATCCTCAACAAAACTCGCCGCCGCCAGTGCCTTCGCATCGCAGCCGAACGGCGCGATCACGGTCACCCCGACCGGCAATCCACCCTCGGCAACCAACGTCGGCACATTGACGCAAGGCACGCCCATCAAGGTCCAGAGCCGGTTGTAACGGGGATCGCCGGTCGACGTCAGGCCTTTGGGGGCTGCGCCCGGCGCCGACAGCGTCAGCAGCACGTCGACCTCGTCGAAGATGCCGGCCAGTGCCTGCTGCGCCCGCAGTGTGACGTCCATCGCGTCGTCATACTCGGCGGGCGTACCGCCCTTGCTCTCGTCGAGCCGGCCACGCAGCAACGGCGGCATCGCGTCGTAATTCTGCCCATACTCCCAGGCCAACGACTGGTGCGCTTCGAACTCCTGCACCACCGGGTGGATGCGCCACGCCTCCGCGATGATTTCGGGCATCGCAAGCTCGCGAACCACCGCGCCGGCCTGCTCCGCCGCGCGCGCCGCCACTTGCAGCGCCTGCGCGCCGGACGTTTCGGGCGCGCCGGCGAATGCCTGCGTCACCACGCCGATGCGCGGCGCCGCCACCTGCGATGGCACCACAAGGTCGGTCCGCTTGGTCATCGCGGCCAATCCCAGCGCGACATCGCGCACGCCGGCGCCGAACAGCCCCACCGTATCGAGCGTCCACGAAAAACACTTCACGCCGACGGTCGGCAGCAACCGGTAGCTCGGCTTGATCGCGGCGACGCCGCAGTATGAGGCCGGGCGGATCACCGAACCGCCGGTCTGGGTGCCGAGCGCCAGCGGAACCATCCCGGCGGCGACCGCGGCCGCCGAACCCGACGACGAGCCGCCAGGGGTATGCGCATGATTATGCGGATTGACCGTCGGCGTCGGATCATTCGCCGCGAACGCGGTCGTCGTGGTCTTGCCGATGATGCTCGCGCCGGCCTGCTTGAGCGCCATCACGACCGGCGCATCGGCGCGCGGCTGATGGCCGCGGTAGATCGCGGCGCCCATCTCGGTCGGGAAATCGGCGGTATCGATGATGTCCTTGATGCCGACTGCAATACCGCGCAGCGGGCCGCTCGTCTGCGCACGCGCCCTTGCGTCGTGACGGACGTAGGCCCCGATCGCATTGTCCTGCGCGCGGATCGCCTCCAGCGTTTGAGCGATGGCCGCATCGGGCGACAACGCCCCCTGCTCGATACGCGCTGTGAGGTCGGCGAGTGAGATCATGGGATGGCTTCCTGACACTGACGGCTGCTTTTAGCGCGTTGCGAAGGGCTGCGCCAATGTCGCAGTTGATCGCAATCTCAGGTTGGGCGAAGCTGCTTCCCGCATGCATGACCGGTCATCCAGCACCGCAAGACTGACCGACACCGAACGGCTCAACCGCCTGCGGCTGATCCGCTCCGACAATGTCGGCCCGCGCACCTTTGCATCGCTGCTCCGCCATTTTGGCAACGCGGCGCATGCGCTGGAGCGCCTGCCCGATCTCGCGCGACGCGGCGGTGCATCGGGTCCGGGGCGGATTTGCAGTGAAGCCGACGCTGCCGCGGAGTTCGCCGCCTGCCGCAGGTTCGGCATCGATCTCGTCGCGCCCGAAGAGGCGCACTATCCGGCGCGGCTCGCCACCATCGACGACGCACCGCCGCTGCTCGCCGTGCGCGGCGCGCGTGATGCCCTGACGCGGCCGATGATCGCGATCGTCGGCTCGCGCAACGCCTCCGGCGCCGGGCTGAAATTTGCCGGCACCCTGGCGCGCGATCTTGGCGACGCCGCCTTTGTCGTGATCTCGGGCCTCGCCCGTGGCATCGACCAGGCAGCGCATCGCGCGACGGTTGCAAGCGGCACGGTCGCGGTGCTCGCCGGCGGCCATGACAGGATCTACCCGCCGGAGCACGAGGACCTGCTCGCCGCACTGCTCGAGCATGGTGCGGCGATCTCCGAGATGCCGCTCGGCCATGTGCCGCGGGCACGCGACTTCCCTCGCCGCAATCGGCTGATCTCAGGGGCATCGCTCGGCGTTGTGGTGGTAGAGGCAGCGCATCGCTCAGGCTCGTTGATCACGGCGCGGATGGCGGCCGAACAGGGCCGCGAGGTGTTCGCGGTGCCGGGTTCGCCGATCGATCCGCGCGCCGCCGGCGCCAACGACCTGATCAAGCAAGGCGCCACGCTGGTGACCGAAGCCGCCGACGTCATCAACGCGGTAACGCCGATCATGGAGCGGCCGGTCATGTTTTCCGCGCGCGAGGACGACGAGCCGCTGGAATTCATCAACGCCGCCGACGATCGCGCCCGCATCGTCAATCTGCTCGGGCCGAGCCCGATCAGCCTCGACGACCTGATCCGGATGGCCGACGTCTCGCCCGCCATCGTCCGCGCTGTGTTGCTGGAGCTCGAGCTCGCCGGCAGGCTCGAACGTCACGGCGGCGGGCTGGTGTCGATGATCTAATCAGACGAATTGGCGGGCTCAAATGTCAGTCCGTCATCCTGAGGAGCGCGTAGCGCGTCTCGAAGGATGCACGGTCCGTCTGCTGGCCGTCGACCTTTCGAAACGCGCGCAAGAGCGCGCTCCTCAGGGTGACGGATCGGTGTCTAGGCATGCGGAAGGAAGACTTCACGCCTCATTCCGCGCGTCGAACTTGCTCCGCGCGCCCTCGATCTCAGGAAGATGCGCGAACGCCCATTCGCCGAGCGCCATCACAGGCACCGCGAGCCCACGTCCGAGATCGGTGAGTTCGTAATCGACCCGCGGCGGAATGGTCGGAAACACCGTGCGCGTCACCAGCCCGTCGCGCTCCAGCCCGCGCAAGGTCAGCGTCAGCATGCGCTGCGAAATGCCGTTGATCATGCGCTTCAGTTCGTTGAAGCGGCGCGGTCCGTCGCGCAGCAGCATGATGACCAGCACGCTCCATTTGTCGCCGACGCGCGACAGCACGGATGCCACGCCGCGGCAGTCCTGGTGCTCCGCCGGATTGGGCGGCAGGCCGGTTACATGGATGTGCTCAGGTCTCATCGGTGTGCTCGGGTTTCAAAAATGTGCGTTCTTGCGGAGATTTAGGGCGGTCACTCATATAGCGCCAGTTACAAACCTATACCAAAGGTGACCTCTGCCATGAAACTTCTGCACATCGACTCCTCGGTTCTCGGCCCCCACTCCGTCAGCCGTCAGGTTTCGGCCGCCGCCGTCGAGCGGCTGCGCCAGGCCAATCCCGGGCTCGTCGTGAGCTATCGCGACCTCAGCCAGACTCCGCTCGCCCACCTCTCCGGCCTGCACCTCGCCGCGAGCCAGGGCGCAGCGCCGGACCCGTCGGTGCGCGACGACATCGCGGCCGGCCAAGCCGTGCTCGACGAGTTCCTCGCCGCCGACATCGTCGTGATCGGCGCGCCGATGTACAATTTCACGATCCCGAGCCAGCTCAAGGCCTGGATCGACCGCATCGTGGTCGCGGGCAAGACCTTCAAGTATGGCGCCACCGGCGTCGAGGGACTGGCCGGCAACAAGCGCGTCATCATCGCGATCTCGCGCGGCGGTTACTACGGCGCCGACACGCCGATGGCCGCGCTCGAGCATCTCGAGACCTATCTGCGCGGGGTGTTCGGCTTCATCGGCGTCAGGAATCTGGAGTTCATCCCGGCCGACGGCATCCAGGTCGGCCCCGAGCATCGCGAGAAGGCCGTCGCCGGCGCGTTGCAGGCCGCAGGCAGCCTGAACGCGGCCTGAGGCGAGCGAGCGCGGTTTCACGCGCGCTGAACAAACAGCGAGAGCTCCGGCTCTGATTGCATCAGATCCGAAGCTCTCGGCACGACGCGGCGGGCTCTCGCCGCTACGATCCTTACGTGGCCTTGCGCTCCTGCTCCGCGATCTTGCGGAACGCGGCCTCGCCGGCATCGGTCACCGCGGCCCATTTTGCGTTGGGCGCGGCCTCGGCGTCGTAATTGTCATGCCAGTTCCACCATTTGTAGGTCGGTCCCTGCGGATAGCCCTTCGGTGAATCTTCCCACAGTTCCTGGCGGCCAAGCGGCGTGATGTCGAGATAGCTCCACACCGTGCCCATCGCCTCGTCGCCGCGACTGTTGACGAGATAGCTGCGGAAGATCCGCTCGCCGTCGCGAATGAACACGTTGTGGCCGTGCCACTCGGCGACACCGAAATCCGCATCGAAGCTGTCGGTGATGGTGTACCACGGCATCTCCCACTCCATCCGCGCCTTCAGCCGCGCGATGTCCGCCTGGGGCGCGCGCGAGGCGTAAGCCAGCGTGGTGTCGCGCTGGTTGAGATGCGCGAGATGGCCGACCTGGTCGGCGCCGAGTGAGCAGCCGCGGCAGCCATGATCCGGCCAGCCGAACACGCCGGGCTCGAAGAAGGCGCGGTAGACGATCAATTGCCGGCGGCCCTCGAACAGGTCGAGCAGGCTCACGCTGCCGTTCGGTCCCTCGAACACATAGGCCTTCTCGACCGCCATCCACGGCATCCGCCGCCGCTCGGCAGCCAGCGCGTCACGCGCCCGCACATGCGCCTTCTCCTTGACCAGCAACTCCAGGCGCGCCGCCTCCCACGCCTCGCGCGACACCACCGGCGGCGTCTGCATCGTGGCCAGTTCGGCGCTGTGGTCATTGTCGGCTGATTTGCTCATGATGGTCTCCATCTCCGATTTGGACGAACTCCGCGACATCCGCGCGGTTCCACCACGCGCCGCCGGTCGTCATTGGCCATGCCGCAATCTGGCGCGGCGGCGATCGCAAGCGGGAGTGACAAGTGTGTCGGGATTTTCGCGCAGGCGCGCCGGAGGCTGCTTGCGAGATGCTTGCACTATGCAAGTACATATGAAACCCTCCGCACATGAAACAACCTGCTCCCGCATCCGATGACGGCTTGAAGCTCAGCGCCTGGCTGCCCTACCGCCTGTTCCTGGTCGCGGCGCAGGTGGCGCGTCCGCTGGAAAGTTTCTACGGCGAGACATTCGGACTGAGCCAGGCCAGCTGGCGCATCCTCGCCGTCATCGCCGAGCGCGATGCCGCCAATGCCTCCGAGATCGGCCGCGCCTGCGCGCTCGATCCATTCGCGGTCAGCCGCGGCATCGGCCAGCTGGTCGAGCTCGGCTTCGCGCTGCGACGTCCGGGCAAAACCGATCGGCGCTTCGCCGCGGTGAGCATCACGCGCAGCGGCCGCGCCGCCTTCAACCGGATCGCAGCCCTCGGCAGTGCGATCGAGGCGCGGCTGCTCGGCAGGCTTTCGCCGGGCGAGCGAACGATGCTCGATTCCGCGCTCACCCGGCTCGAGGCGGAAAGCGCGCGGATCGATGCGGGCGGCTGGCGCGCGCTGCTCAACGGCGACACGCCATGACGGCCGCATTGTTCGCGCTGACCGCACTGCTCTGGGGCGGCGGCGCGCTGGCGACCGCGATGCAGGCCGGCGTCACGCCCGCGCCATGGTCGGTCGCGCTGCGGATGGCGCTGGCCGGCCTCATCCTCGTCGGCTACGCGCGGTTGCGCGGCGTGCCATTGACGATCCCGCGCAAGGACCGGCCGGCGGTCGCGTTGCAGGGCCTGCTGTTCTTCGCCATTGCCTTCATCGCGTTCTATGAGGCGACCGCGCGGATGCCGAGCGGGCTTGCGGCGCTGGTGCTGTCGACCTCCTCGCTGTTCGCGGCCGTGATCGCGCGCACGACGCTCGGCGTGCCGATCTCCGCCGGCTTCGTCTGGGGCGCGCTGTGCGGTATCCTCGGACTTGCGATCATCTTCCTGCCGGGCGCCGGCGCGCATGGCACCGCGCCGCTTGCCGGCTTCGCCTGGGCTCTGGTCGCGGCGATGGCGACCGGCGCCGGAACCAGCGTCGGCGCCCGCAACCAGCGCGCCGGATTGCCAGTCGTGTCCGTGCTCGCCTGGGCGGCCTTCGTCGGCTCCGCGGCGAGCGCGCTCTGGGCAATCGCGACGGGCACGCATTTCGCGGCCGACCTCTCGCTCTCCTACGCCGCGAGCTTCCTCTATCTCGCCGTCGCCGCGTCCTGCGTCACCTTCATGCTCTATTTCGAGCTGGTGCGCCGACTCGGCCCCGGCCGTGCCGCCTACACGCTCGCACTGGTGCCGCTGGTCGCCCTCGTGCTGTCGGCGCTGTTCGAGCATCTTACGCTGGGCTGGCCGGTGCTCGCCGGCGCCGCCGCGATCCTGGCCGGCAATGTGCTGGTGCTGTCGCGCTGACAGTGGCGCAACGGGCCGGCCGTCGGCGAAAAATGCTACCGTCACCGCGTCAGACGATTCGAAGGCGCTTCCATGCCGGCAAGTTGGACCAGCACATCCGGACGGATGCCGAACCTGGCGCGGATGCAGCGCAAGGCCTTCGAGTCGTTCCAGCAAGGCGATCTCGCCAGGGCCGAGCGGCTCTGCACCGGGCTGCTCGAACACGTGCCCGACGATTTCGACACGTTGCACCTGCTGGGCATGGTCAATTTCCGGCGCCACCGGCTGGCGGAGGCGCTGCGCTTGCTCGGCGCCGCGCTGAAGGCCAATTCGGTTTCGTCGGAGGCAATGTCGAATCTCGGGCTGGCGCTGCACACGGCCGGACAGTACGACGAAGCCATCTCGCGCTATCGCAGCGCACTGCAACTTGAGCCCGACCACCCCGAGTTTCTCTACAATCTCGGCAACAGCTATCTGGAGCTCGGCCGCTACGACGAGGCGGTGGCGAGCTATGACGCCGCGCTCGCAGCCAAGCCCGATCACGTCGGCGCGCTGGTCAACCGGGGCAACACCCAGCTGAGATTGAATGCGCCGCTCGCGGCGCTTGCGAACTACGATGCCGCGCGCGGGCTGATGCCGCGCCATCCGCAGATCCTGACCAATCGCGGCCATACCCTTCGCCGGCTCGACCGGCCCACGGAGGCGCTGCCCGAATTCAGCGCGGCGATCGCGGTCGCTCCGGATTTCGCCGAAGCGCATTTCGAAGCCGCGATGGCGCATATCACGCTTGGCGATTTCGACGCCGGCTGGAAGGCCTATGAATGGCGCTGGAAGACCGGCGCGTTCGCCCGGCAGCGTCGGTCGTTGCCGGCTCCGTTGTGGCTGGGCGACCGGCCGGTCGGCGGCAAGACCATTCTGTTGCACGCCGAGCAGGGTTTTGGCGACACCATCCAGTTCATCCGCTACGCGCCGCTGCTGACCCGCCTGGACGCCAACGTCATCTGCGAGGTTCAAGGCGAATTGTGGCCATTGCTTTCGCAGCTCGACGACGTGCAGGTCATCTCGGCCGGCGCGCCGCTGCCCGCGTTCGACCTGCATTGCCCGCTGCTCAGTCTTCCGCTGGCGTTCAGGACGCAGCTCGAGACGATCCCGGCATCGATCCCCTATCTCTCGGCGCCTGCCGATCGGCTGGAGCGTTGGCAGACCCGCTTGCCGCCCGGCCGACCGCGCGCCGGCTTCGTCTGGTCCGGCTCCGCCACCCACAAGAACGACGCCAACCGCTCGATCCCGCTGGCGCGGCTGGCTCCGCTGCTCGAGACATTGCCGCTGCAATGCGTCAGCCTCCAGAGCGAGTTGCGCAGCGCCGATCGTGAGATCTTGCGCGATCTGCCGAACCTGGTTCAGCTCGGCGACGAGTTCGGCGATTTCGCCGATACGGCCGCCGCGATTGCGCTGCTCGATGTCGTCGTGTCGGTGGATACCGCGGTCGCGCATCTCGCCGGCGCGCTGGGCAAGCCGGTGTTGCTGCTGTTGCCGCATGCCGCGGATTTCCGCTGGATGCGCCAGCGCACGGACACGCCGTGGTATCCGACCGCGACGCTGCTCCGCCAGCAGGCTTTTGGCGATTGGGACAGCGTGATCGATCGGCTGCGCGACGAACTGCGTCGGTTCCAACACTGAGGCAGCCGATTGACGGCAGGACGATATCTGACTAAAGTCAGATATATGCTCGACCCTGTCGCCCGCGTCCGTCGTTTCAACCGTTCCGTCACGCGTGCGGTCGGTGCGCTCGACACCTCGTTCCTCGGCCGCGGCCGGCCGCTCGGTGCGGCGCGGGTACTGAACGCGATCGGGCATGGCCGCGCCGATGTCGGCGACATCAGGGATTACCTCGGGCTCGATTCCGGCCTGATGAGCCGGCTGCTGCGCAGCCTCGAGGACGAAGGGCTGATCGAGACCACGGCGCATGAGGACGACGCCCGCCGCCGCATCGCAAAGCTGACTTCGGCCGGCAAGCGCGAGTTCAACGCCTATGAGGCGCTCTCCAACCGGCAGGCGACCGACTTCCTTGCGCATCACACCCAGCGTGAGGCGCTGCTGGCGGCGATGGATCTGATCGCCTCGGCGCTCGGACGCGACGCCACGTCGCTGGATGAGATCGACCCGCGCAGCGAGGAGGCACGCTACTGCCTCGGCGAATATTACGCGGAGCTGGCGCGGCGCTTCAAACAGGGTTTTGACGTCAAGCTGTCGCGCGATCCTGATGCGAAGGACATGGTGCGGCCGCGCGGCAGCTTCATCGTGGCGATGTCGGACGGCCTGCCGCTCGGCTGCGTCGGGTTGAAGGGTGGCGGCCGCGACTACGCCGAGATCAAGCGGCTGTGGGTCGCGCCCGCTGCGCGCGGCCTCGGGCTCGGCCGCCGCTTGATGGACGATGCCGAACGCGTCGCGCGCGAGCTCGGCATCGCGGTGCTGCGGCTCGACACCAACAGCGCGCTGGCGGAGGCCGGCCAACTCTACCGCAGATCGGGCTGGACCGAGATTCCGCGCTTCAACGACGATCCCTACCCCGATCTGTTCTTCGAAAAGCGCCTCTGAGGCGCTGCCATTTCCACATTCGTCATGGCCGGGCTTGTCCCGGCCATCCACGCCTTTCGCTCTCGGAAACCAAGACGTGGATGCCCGGCACGAGGCCGGGCACGACGCGTTCGTGGAGAGATCAAACACAGATTCGATAGACCTCCTTCTCCGCGTGTTGTCCGGCGCCATGCGCTGGCCTAAGACAGCGGGATGACCATTCGCCCCATCGTCCGCTATCCCGATCCGCGGCTGGCGCGGCCCGCCGAGCCGGTGAGCATGTTCGACGACGCGCTGCGCGAGCTGGCGCAGGATCTGCTCGAGACCATGCGTGCCGCGCCCGGCATCGGCATCACCGCGCCGCATATCGGCGTGGCGCTGCGCGTCGTGGTGCTCGAGCTCGACACGCGCGAGGGGCCGCGGACCTATGTCAATCCGGAGATCATCTTCACCTCGGACGAGATGATCCTGCACAAGGAAGGCAGCGTCTCGATGCCCGGCGTCACCGACGAGGTCGAACGCCACGCGCGCGTCCGCATCCGCTATCAGGACACCGACGGCAACGCGCAGACCGAGGAGTCCGACGGCCTGCGCGCCGTTTGCCACCAGCACGAGATCGATCAGCTCGACGGCATGTTCTGGATCAGGCGGCTGTCGCGGTTGAAGCGGGAGCGCCTGATCAAGCGGTTCGAGAAGATCTCGCGCGGATGAGCGAATTTCGTAGGGCGGGTTAGCGAAGCGTAACCCGCCGCAGCTCTTGCGATGGAGCGATGGCGGATTACGCCTTCGGCTAATCCACCCTACAACACTGAACGTCCTACCCTCCCGCCATCAGATCCTTCGCCAGCGCCATGTACGCCGGCAAGGTCACCGGGTCGTTGGCGGCGTTGCCGGCCATCGGGTGCGAGGCGTAGCGCGCGATCACCATCTCGGCCCTGGGATCGATGTAGATGCCCTGGCCGTGCACGCCGCGCGCCATGAAGGCGCCGTGCGCATTGTGCGTCACCCACCATTGATTGCGGTAGGAGGCGCCGGGCAGCGTGGTGTAGCCGGCCGGCTTGAACTTCGCGGGATCGCCGCCGCGCGCGATGTCCTCGACCACTTGCGACGGCACGATCTGGCGGCCGTTGAAGCGGCCGTGATTGCGGATGGTCTCGCCGAAGCGGGCGAGATCGCGCAGCGTGGTCGACAGCCCGCCGCCACCGCTTTCGGTGCCGATGCGGTCGACGTGATAATGCGCATCCTCCTCCGCGCCCATCGGCGCCCAGATCCGCGCGGACAGCAGATCCGACAAGGTCATGCCGCTGGCGCGCCGGATGATCCAGGCCAGCACGTCGGTGTTCACCGTCTTGTAGGCGAAGGCCTTGCCGTGCTCGCCCTGCTTCTGCTGCGCGCAGAGGAAGTCGAAAATGGTGGTCGCGCCCTCATAGCCCGGCGGGATCGGCGCCATGCCGTTGGCGCGGCGCAGCCCCCAGACGTCGGAATTCTTGTCGGTGTAGACCTCGGTGTATTTCAGGCCGGTGGTCATATCCATGACTTCATGCACCCGCGCATCGCCGAACGCGCTGGCCTTCAGCTCCGGCACATAGTCGGTGACCGGCGCCTGCGGATCGATCTTGCCCTCGGCGATCAGGATGCCGGCGAGCGTGCCGGTGAACGACTTGGTCACCGACATCGCGATATGCGGCTTGTGCGGCTTCAGTGCGCCGAAGTAGCGCTCATAGATCAGCTTGCCCCGATGCAGCACGGCGATGCCATCGGCGTAGCTGTCCTCGAGCATGCGCGCGAAGGTCTGCGGCCGGCCGTCCATCGTCACCGAGGCCGACGCGCCGATGTCGTGATCCGCGCGCGGCAGCACCGACGCGCCCCCTGCTCCGCGCCAGACATTCACCGTTGGCACCAGCTGGCGGATGTTGCTCCAGGCCCAGCGCAGTTCGGGGAAGCCGCGGAACGAGCCGTCCTGGAAGGTGATGGTCTTGTCCTGCGGCGGCGGAAAGCCCTGCATCCAGCCGAGCTCGTTCGGATCGGTCTCGGCGGCGGTGGGGTTTTGTTGCGGATTGGCGGCTGCGACGGACATCAAGGTTGGCTCCAGAGCTGCGATACGAGGTTTCGTATCACGCAAGGGCAGCGGCCACACCCGGCGTTTGCGCCGGGGTGGTCGTCGCCGCGAGCGCGCCGTCCGCGCGATCCGACACCCGACTGTCGCGCCCGGGCCAAACCTTCCCGCGCCAACGGATTACCCAGCCGCCGCCCGCTCGATCGCAGCGATGTCGATGTTCTTCATCGTCATCATCGCCTCCATCGCGCGACGCCCCGCGGCTTGATCGGAGCCGTTGACCAGTTCGAGCAGCCGCCGCGGCGTGATCTGCCAGGTGAAGCCCCAGCGGTCACGGCACCAGCCGCACGGCAATTCCGCGCCGCCATTTTTCGTCACCGCGTTCCAGTAGCGATCGGTCTCCTGCTGGCTGTCGGTCAGCACCATGAAACTGACGGCCTCGTTCGGCACATAGTTGGAACCGCCATTCAGCCCGACGAAGCGGCGGCCGAGCACCGTGAACTCGACCGTCAGCTCATCGCCCTGCCCGATGCCCGGGATCGGCGAGACATGCCTGGCACCGACATGGCTGTCGGGAAAGGTCGCAGCGTAAAACTCCGCCGCTTCGCGCGCCCGGCCCTGATCGAACCAAAGGCATGTGACGAGATCGGTCATGTGCAGTCTCCTTGTTATGCGCAAAGGACGCTTGGCGACGACGGCAACCGACAGGCCGACGAAAATAATTCGCGGGAACTAGTTTGTGACGGCACGCCTCCGCACACGCCGTCGTCCTCGCTTTCGCCAGGACGACGGCGGGTATAGTTCGCAATTCAAGATGTCCAACACGCGGTGTCATCGCCTGGCTCGACCAGGCGATCCAGTATTCCAGAGACAGTCGTTGTTGAACGGATGGGCCGCGGCGTACTGGATCGCCCGGTCGAGCCGGGCGATGACAGTTGAGGTTGGGGATACGGCTTCGCATTCTCGCGACATGACCTGTCCGAAGTTTTGCATTTCGTTCCGCCCTCCTCTCACAGAGG
>NZ_DDOP01000010.1:0-5696 GCF_002341725.1 Bradyrhizobium sp. UBA2491 | reverse complement strand
GACGAGACGAGCGCTACCGCCAAACCGAGCCGCTCAAGGGGGTCAAAATTGGAAGCCGATACGGGGTCAAATTTGAACGCCGATTGACACCCTTCCGGCCCTTTCCCGAAATCCTTCGTTCCGACTTGGCTAACTGGGCTCGATAGAACAGTCCCTCATCGACAATCGCGGGGTAATAAGACCGGCTCGGTTCGCCATCGGGGACTCGCTTTCCGTCCTCCCTGCGGTGGGGTTGAAACTCACCCAGCACAGCGCGGTTGCAAAGGATCTTGGTAACGTAGGACGTGTGCCAGCCGTTTGGGCTGTCGAAAGTTGGCACGCCGCGCTGATTTAGGCTCGTCGTGATTGAATAGACGCCCATTCCAGAAGCGGCGTCTGCAAAGATGCCTCGCACTATCTCAACGCGCTCCGGAATCGACTCGTAGCAGGTTCGGTCCTCCGCGAGCTTCAACCATGCCGGGCACCATTTCGTCATGGGCACCTGCGAAGCGGCGCGCGCCCGCTTGTTTTTCCATGCGGCGCCGATGCGCTGACTCTTGATCTGTGATTCCTCGTGCGCCCGAGCCATCACGACGAGCGAATAGATCAGGTCGCCAAGGTCGTTGGTGCCGGCCGGATACAGCCGGCCGTCAGCCAGCGTAACCACGTTGATCCCGCCTTGAATGATACTGAGAAAGAGGGACTGGGCCTTCGCCAACTCCTGCCGAGTCAACCGATCGAGCGACTCGACCAAGAGGTAAGAGCCAGGTGCCACTGCTCCCGACCGGACGGCCTCAAGGAATAGACCCAGCTTACCATCGCGTACGTTGGCGCCCTTGAAAGCCGATACCCCGAGATCCTCGTATTGGGCGTCCTCGGCCAATTCCAGCCCGTTGGCTTCGGCATATGCCCTGGAAGCCTTCAGCTGACGACGCTTACCGTCGCCTTTAAGCTGCGGCCCTGTTGAGAGCCGCAAGTATGAATATGCCCGCTTGGTCAAAGAATTAGCCCGCCCCACCAGAATTGCCTTGAGGGGCTTACCACCTTTGGGGGTTAATAGAAAACACTATTGCGATCGTCGGCCTGCCCGACAAGGCGGTGTCGGAGGCGCGCGAGCGGGTGCGCTCGGCGCTGATCGCCTCCGGCCTCGCGCTGCCCGCCCGCCGCATCACCGTCAACCTCGCGCCCGCCGACCTGCCCAAGGAAGGCAGCCACTACGACCTGCCGATTGCGCTCGGCCTGATGGCGGCGATCGGCGCGATCCCGCCGGATGCGCTCAGCGGCTTCACCGTGCTCGGCGAACTCGGGCTCGATGGCTCGATCGCAGCCGTCGCGGGCGTGCTGCCCGCCGCGATCGGCGCCAATTCGCGCGACGAGGGGCTGATCTGCCCGGCGGCCTGCGGCTCGGAGGCGGCCTGGGCCAGCCCTGACATCCAGATCATCGCGGCCCACTCGCTGATCCAGATCGCCAACCACTTCAAGGGCACGCAGCTGCTGTCGCGGCCGCAGCCCAAGGTGCATGAGCGCGAGGACGCGCTGCTCGACCTGCGCGACATCAAGGGCCAGGAGAGCGCGAAACGCGCGCTCGAGATCGCCGCCGCCGGCGGGCATCATTTGCTGATGATCGGCTCGCCCGGCGCCGGCAAATCGATGCTGGCCGCGCGATTGCCCTCGATCCTGCCGCCGCTGTCGCCGTCCGAATTGCTCGAGGTCTCGATGATCGCCTCCGTCGCCGGCATGATCCGGGACGGCGCGCTGACCGCGCGGCGGCCGTTCCGCAGCCCGCATCATTCCGCCAGCATGGCCGCGCTGACCGGCGGCGGCATGCGCGCCAAGCCCGGCGAGATATCGCTCGCGCATCAGGGCGTGCTTTTCCTCGACGAACTGCCGGAGTTCGACCCGCGCGTGCTGGATTCGCTGCGCCAGCCGCTGGAGAACGGCGAGGTCGCGGTGAGCCGCGCCAACCATCGCGTCACCTATCCGGCGCGCTTCATGCTGGTCGCGGCGATGAACCCGTGCCGCTGCGGCCACGCCTATGAGCCCGGCTATTCCTGCAAGCGCGCACCCGTCGACCGCTGCACCGCCGACTACCAGATGCGGATCTCCGGCCCGCTGATGGACCGCATCGATCTCAGGATCGAGGTGCCGGCCGTGACCGCGGCGGACCTGATCCTGCCGCCGCCCGCGGAGGGATCGGCCGAGGTCGCCAAGCGCGTCGCGGCCGCGCGCGACATCCAGCTCGCGCGCTATGCCGCGGCGGGCATGCCGCAGGTCCGCACCAATGCGGAAGCGCCGAGCTCGCTGCTCGAGACCATCGCGCAGCCCGATGGGCACGGCCAGAAGCTGCTGCGCGAAGCCGCCGACACCATGCGCCTCACTGCGCGCGGTTATCACCGTGTGCTGCGGGTGGCGCGCACGCTCGCCGATCTCGACGGCGCGGATGCGATCGGCCGGCTGCATCTCGCCGAGGCGCTGTCCTATCGTGCATTGGCCGACGACCTGCGTCGCGCGGCGTGAAGCGGTCGTTGACCGGCGACGCGGGCAGCGATCCACCGAATGAGAGCAGGTCAGTCCTGTCGCGATTCGTGCCGCAATCGCCGCCGTCAACCCCGCGGTAACGAGTTTTGTTTACGCTCCGCAAACCATAAGCGCCGCGAACCGCGGGACGCTTGGGTCGAGCGAGTTGTGTCATGTTGCGTATGAAGGTTTTGGCCTCGGTGGTCCCCCTTGCCGTGGCCGCGGTGCTTGCCCATGCGGAGTTGCTGCCGGGTCCCCGGCCCTGCATCGAGGTCGGCGGTGCGGCGATGCAGATCGCATCGGTGCCCTGGCAGGCCCAGCTTCACGTCAGCTTCACCGACGATCCGAGCCTTGCCACCGTCCGGGTCCGGATCGCCGACAGCGCTGATGCCGCCGACTTCACCGTGATCGACGACATCGACGATGCCGAGGCCGGCGCCTGCGAGAGCAACACGGTGCCGCAGCTGATCGGGATTTCCAGCGAGCCGACCGCAACTGGTCCGGTGATCTATCTTTCGCATGACGGCCCGTTCGACTACCGCGTCTACGTGCAGTCGAAGACGTTCTCGGCGCGCGATGCCGCGGCCCTGATCGTCAGCGCCCGCGGCGGCCATCGCCGCCTCGAGGCCGCTGCGATCGAGCCCGACGCGCATGTCCCGAACCGGCTCGTGGCGGAGTTAACCTCGCGCTAACCCTGTTGTCAGGGCAACGCGAAACGGCCACCAACTTCAAGCACTTTGCAAGGTGACCGACGCATTTTCATCGGCGAATCTCGCTGTCTCAGGGCCACGATTGATGGGGCGTTTCTTCCGGATCAAGTTGCGCCTTCGCCGCTTCCTGCGGCGCCACTCCTGGGTCGCGACGATCATCCGTTCCTTCACGATCTTCTCCATCGCGTTTGGCGGCGCGTTCGGATTCATCTCGGGCGCGCTCTCGCAACAGAGTGGCTACGATCCCAACGCCTTCGCGATCGGCGTCAGCTTCCTGTTCGCGCTCGCCTGCCTCTGGATCGTGACGCTCGGCATCCGCTTGCGGCTGATGCGCGCGCGGTTGCGCACCATCGCCCAGCACAATGAAGCGATGGCCGACCGCAATTGGGAATTGCAGGAGGCGGAGCAGCGCGCCAGCACGCTGTTCGAGGCCCAGGACGACGTCATCGTGCTGCGCGATCTCGACGGCCTGATCACCTACGCCAACGACGCCTATTGCGAGCTGGCACAGCTCTCCCGCAGCGAATTGATCGGCAGCACCGCGACGCTCAAGGTGCTCGAACATGGCGACACCGCGCTCGAATCCAACGGCACGCGGGTCTACGACCAGAGGATCGACGGACCGCTCGGGCCGCGCTGGATCGCCTGGCGCGAAGGCCTGGTGCGCAACGATGCCGGCGCGCCGGCGGAGATGCAGAGCGTCGGCCGCGACGTCACCGACCGCACCGAGAGCGAACGCGCGCTGGCTGAGGCGCGCGACCAGGCGGACGCCGCCAACCGCGCCAAGTCGCGCTTCCTCGCGATGGCGAGCCACGAGATCCGCACCCCGCTGAACGGCATCATCGGCATGAGCGGCCTGCTGATGGATACCCAGCTGACGCCGGAGCAGACGACCTATGTCAAGGCGGTCAAGACCTCGGGCGACGCACTGCTGGCGCTGATCGAGGAGCTGCTCGACTATTCCAAGATCGAGGCCGGCAAGATCGATCTCGAGCACCGCGCCTTCGCGCTATCCGGCCTGATCGAGGACATCACCGAGCTGCTGGCGCCGCGCGCGCAGGCCAAGGGCATCGAGATCGCCGCCTATGTCGACGAGCGGCTGCCGCTGCAAGTGACCGGCGACGCGGCACGGCTGCGCCAGGTGCTGCTCAATCTCGCCGGCAACGCCATCAAGTTCACCGCCACCGGCGGCGTGGCACTGATCGTCGAGCCCGGGATCTGGCCGAACGAGATCAGTTTCCTGGTTCGCGACACCGGCATCGGCATCGCACCCGAAGCGCAGCAGCGCATCTTCCGCGAATTCGAGCAGGCCGACGATCGCATCGCGCGCAGCTATGGCGGCACCGGCCTCGGCCTCTCGATCAGCGACCGCATCGTCAAGCGGATGGGCGGCCGGATCGGGCTGGCGAGCACGCCGGGCGTTGGCTCGACCTTCGAGGTGTCGATCCCGCTCGCCGCCGCCGATCCCGGCGAGACCAACGGTTTCACCGCACCCGATCTCGCCGGCCAGTCGATCATGCTGGTTGCGCCGCAGAGCATCGAGGCCTCGCTGATCTCGCGACGGTTGCAGCGCTGGGGCGCGCAGACCTGCATCGTCTCGGATGCCAACGTCGCCGAGGCGCTGCTGCCGGAGCGGAGCTGGCACGCGGTCCTGATCGACCACACGCTCGGCACGGCGGCGCTGGAAGCGCTTGCCAGCGCCGCCCGCAGCCACGCCGCCCATCGCATCGTGATGGTCACGCCGGCAACGCGGCAGGACCTTTCGGCTTCCGAGACGACCATGCTCACCGGCTATCTGGTCAAGCCGTTGCGCGCGTCATCGCTCGCCGCGCGCCTGACTGCATCACCCGAGATCGCCGCGCCAAGCCTCGCGATGCCAGGCGTTCTAACGCCAAACCTTGAGATCGAGGCCGAGTCAACGCCCACTGCGCCGGCATCCGCGCCGCCGGACAAGGGGCTTTCGATCCTGGTCGCCGAAGACAACGAGATCAACGCGCTCTTGATGCGCTCGCTGCTCACCCGGCTCGGCCACGACGTGGTCATCACCACCAATGGCGAGCAGGCAATGGAATCCTGGCTTTCGGCGACGTCGGCGGGCACGCCCTATGATCTCGTGCTGATGGATATCCAGATGCCGCGCCTCAACGGCATCGAGACCACCAAGCAGATCCGCGCCCACGAGTCCGGCGGGCTGTCGGGCCAGTCCGTCCGCCGGACGCCGATCCTGGCCTTGACCGCGAACACGCTGGTGGAGGACCGCTATGCCTGCTTCGAAGCCGGCATGGATGGTTTTTTGATCAAACCGCTCGACCGCGAGAAGCTGGAAGAAGCGCTCGCGACGCTGGCCGCCGCACGGCATATCGCGGCGTAGGCCGCAAACTCCGTGTCGTCCCGGCGAAGGCCGGGACCCATAACCACCGAATTCGGTTTTGCGACGCGCTGTGGCCGCAGCCTGCGAATCGCAAACGGCTGTGGTTATGGGTCCCCTGA
>NZ_DDOP01000058.1:0-47274 GCF_002341725.1 Bradyrhizobium sp. UBA2491 | reverse complement strand
AGCAAATCGGGTGAGGGGTTCCGGTCTATCGAGAGAGCAAGAGCCCTCACCCGGCGCTTCGCGCCGACCTCTCCCCGACGGGGAGAGGTGGACCGAGACCGCACCAAGCCGATTCAACGAAAACTCATCCCGCATTCGCGAGGGTCGTAAAAAGGCCCGAAAATTAAGGCTTTTCGCCGAGGCCGGGACGCTTGCGGGTTGCCGCAGGGACCGGCCTGCCTTAGTTAGTACGGATCATGAAATTCCTCGATGAAGCCAAAGTCTATATTCGCTCGGGCGACGGCGGCAATGGCTGCGTCGCGTTCCGGCGCGAGAAGTTCATCGAGTTCGGCGGGCCCTCCGGCGGCAATGGCGGCCGCGGCGGCGACGTCATCATCGAGTCCGTCGACGGGCTGAACACGCTGATCGACTACCGCTACCAGCAGCACTTCAAGGCCCAGAAGGGCACCAATGGCATGGGCAAGGACCGCCATGGCGCCAACGGTAAGCCGATCGTGCTGAAGGTACCGGTCGGCACCCAGGTGTTCGACGAGGATCGCGAGACGCTGCTGTACGACTTCACCGAGCTCGGCGAAAAATTCGTGCTGGCGACCGGCGGCAATGGCGGCTTCGGCAACGCGCATTTCAAATCGTCCACCAACCGCGCGCCGCGCAATGCCAATCCTGGCGCGCCGGGCGAGGAACGCTGGATCTGGCTGCGGCTGAAGCTGATCGCCGATGCCGGCCTGGTCGGCCTGCCCAATGCCGGCAAGTCGACCTTCCTCTCGGTGGTCAGCGCGGCACGGCCGAAGATCGCCGACTATCCCTTCACCACGCTGCACCCGCAGCTTGGCGTCGTGAATTATGGCGGCCGCGAATTCGTGCTCGCCGACATTCCGGGCCTGATCGAAGGCGCGCATGAAGGCGCCGGCCTCGGCGATCGTTTTCTGGGCCATGTCGAGCGCTGCCGCGTGCTGCTGCATCTGATCGATGCGACCTGCGAGCATGCCGGCAAGGCCTACAAGACGGTGCGCACCGAGCTCGAGGCCTATGAGGGCCAGCTCGCCGACAAGATCGAGATCGTCGCGCTCAACAAGATCGACGCGGTCGCACCCGACGAGTTGAAGAAGCAGAAGGACCGTCTCAAGCGGGCGGCGAAGAAGACGCCGCTGCTGCTGTCCGGCGCCACCGGCGAGGGCGTGCAGGACGCGCTGCGCGCGCTGGTCGAGGTGATCGGCGAGGCGCCGGTGTCCAACAAGGCCAAGGGCCAGGCGGAGCCGTGGGCGACGCCGGTGCCGCAGGGCTGAGCGGCAACCAGACCTCCGATGCCACCTCGTGGCGCCTCCTGCTTCCACCTTCCTGCCAGACCGAACCCATGAAACGCCCCGCGCTCAAGAACTTTCGCCGCATCGTCGTCAAGGTCGGCTCGTCGCTGCTGGTCGATTCGCAGGCCGGCGAGCTGCGGGCGTCCTGGCTCGCCGCGCTGGTCGACGACATCGCCAAGCTCCACAAGCGGGGCTGCGAGGTCATGGTGGTATCGTCGGGCTCGATCGCGCTCGGCCGCAGCCGCCTGAAGCTGCCGCGTGGACCGCTGAAGCTGGAAGAGAGCCAGGCGGCCGCGGCGGTCGGCCAGATCGCGCTGGCGCGGATCTGGTCGGAAGTGCTCGGCCATCACGGCATCGGCGCCGGGCAGATCCTGGTGACATTGCAGGACACCGAGGAACGCCGCCGTTATCTCAACGCGCGCTCGACCATCGCGAAGCTGTTGGAATGGGGCGCGGTGCCCGTGATCAACGAGAACGACACGGTCGCCACCACCGAAATCCGCTACGGCGACAATGATCGCCTCGCCGCCCGCGTCGCCACCATGGCGAGCGCCGATCTCTTGATCCTGCTGTCCGATATCGACGGCCTCTACACCGCGCCACCCGCGCTCGATCCCGACGCCAAGCTGATCCCGGTGGTCGAGAGCATCACCTCGGAGATCGAGGGCATGGCGGGCTCGGCCGGCTCCGAACTGTCGCGCGGCGGCATGACCACCAAGATCGAGGCCGCCAAGATCGCGACCACCGCCGGCACCCATATGCTGATCGCTTCCGGCAAGATCGAACATCCGTTGCAGGCGATCGCCGATGGCGGCCGCTGCACCTGGTTCCTGACCCCGGCCAATCCGGTCACGGCGCGCAAGCGCTGGATCGCCGGCTCGCTGGAGCCCAAGGGCACGCTGACCATCGATGCCGGCGCGGTGGCCGCGCTGCGCGCCGGCAAGAGCCTGCTGCCGGCCGGGGTCGTCAGGGTCGACGGCCAGTTCGCCCGCGGCGACGCCGTGGTGGTGCGCGGCCCCGACACCGACGAGATCGGTCGCGGCCTGGTCGCCTACGACGCCGAGAACGCCGAGAAGATCAAGGGCCGCTCCACCCCGGACGTGATGGCGATTCTGGGCATTAGCGGCCGGTCGGAGATGATCCATCGCGACGACCTGGTGATCGGCCCGGCCGGGACCATCCCGCCCAAATAGGCCCGCCCTGGGCCGCGGACGCAGCGCGCCGCCCACCAGCCATGCCGGTTCCGCGCCTCGCCAAGCCCCCAATTGCCATGCTAGAACATGGCCTTAGAGCATGATCCGGAAAAGTGGGCACCGGTTTTCCGAAAGATCATGCTCAAACGAAAGCTGGATATCCATGAGCGCCCCCCTGAAGGCGATCGACGGCAACGCCGATCTCGCCGCCCTGATGACCGACCTCGCCGCCAAGGCGCGCGCGGCCGCGCGCGTGCTGGCGCTGGCGCCGCCGGAGCAGAAGAACCGGGCGCTTCTCGCGATCGAACGCGCGATCCGCGCCAACGCACCGGCGATCCTCGCCGCCAATGCCGAGGACGTCGCCGAGGCGCGCGCCGGCGGCATGACCTCTGCCTTCGTCGACCGCCTGACCCTGACGCAGGCACGCGTCGACGGCATGGCCGATGGTGTTGCGACGGTGCGCGAGATCGTCGATCCCGTTGGCGCCGTCACCGAAAGCTGGCAGCGCCCGAACGGCATGACCATCGAGCGCGTCCGCGTGCCGCTCGGCGTGATCGGCGTGATCTTCGAGAGCCGTCCCAACGTCGCCGCCGACGCCGGCGTGCTGTGTCTGAAGTCCGGCAACGCCGTGATCCTGCGCGGCGGCTCCGACAGCTTCCGCTCCTGCCGCGCGATCCATCAATGCCTGGTGCAGGGCCTGCGTGAAGCCGGCCTGCCGGAAGCCGCGATCACGCTGGTGCCGACCCGCGACCGCGCGGCCGTCGGCCTGATGCTGACCGGACTGAACGGTGGCATCGACGTGATCGTGCCGCGCGGCGGCAAGAGCCTGGTCGCGCGCGTCGAGGCCGAGGCGCGCGTTCCGGTGTTCGCGCATCTGGAGGGCGTCAACCACATCTATGTCGATGCCAGTGCGAAGCTCGACATGGCCAAGTCGGTCGTGTTGAACGCCAAGATGCGCCGTCCTGGCGTTTGCGGCGCCGTCGAAACCCTGTTGATCGATCGCGACGCTGCTGCGACGAAGCTGAAGCCGCTGGTCGAATTGTTGATCGACGCCGGTTGCGAGGTGCGCGGTGACGCCACCGTGCAAGGCGCCGATGCCAGGGTGAAGCCCGCCTCCGACGAGGACTGGACCACCGAATACGAGGACGCGATCATCTCGGCGAAGATCGTCGACGGGCTCGATGAGGCGATTGCGCACATCCAGAATCACGGATCGCATCACACCGATGCGATCGTGACCGAGGATGCCGCTGCCGCGCAGCGCTTCCTCAACGAGGTCGATTCGGCGATCGTGCTGCACAATGCCTCGACCCAGTTCGCCGATGGCGGCGAGTTCGGCTTCGGCGCCGAGATCGGCATTGCCACCGGCAAATTCCACGCCCGCGGTCCGGTCGGTGCCGAGCAGCTGACCAGCTTCAAGTACCGCGTCCACGGCAGCGGGCAGACACGGCCGTGATCATGATCATCCGCGCACGGTAGACCCTTGCAGCAAGCCGCCCCCGTGCCGTTGTCCGCAGCCCAGGCGCTGCCGTTCTACACCAACGGCATGCGCATCGGGCTGCTCGGCGGCTCGTTCAATCCGCCGCACGCCGCGCATCGCGCCATCAGCCTGTTCGCGCTCAAGCGCCTGCAACTCGACCGCGTGTGGTGGCTGCTGACGCCGGGCAATCCGCTGAAGAACCATGACGGCCTGCACGCGCTCGCCGAACGCGCCGAAGCCGCGCGCCGCGTCGCCGACGATCCCCGCATCGACATCTCCTGTCTCGAAGCTGTCATTGGCGTCAGCTACACTGTCGACACGATCATCCACTTGCGCCGCCGGGTGTCCGGCGTGCACTTCGTCTGGATCATGGGCGCTGACAACCTCGCGCAATTCCATCGCTGGAAAGACTGGCGGCGCATCGCCTCAGATGTGCCGATTGCCGTGATCGACCGACCGCCCCAGAGCTTCCGCGCCCTTGCCGCACCGGCGGCGCAGGCGCTTTCGCGCTATCGCATGCCGGAAAACCAGGCGACACGGCTGGCCGACCAACGGGCGCCGGCCTGGGTTTTCCTGACAGGAATGAAATCCAATCTGTCGTCGACCGGACTGCGGAACCCGGACGGGAGCTGGAGGACGGCGTGAAGCGCAAAAGGGTTACTGGAATATTGAAACCATTAACCCCACATGCGTAATATGGTCCGTGGGTGCCGAGGATTCGGCCCCCGCGATACAGTGAAAGGAATGGTCCCTGGCCACATCTGTATTGTCCAAGTCTGTTTTACCCAAGGCTCCAAAGACTGCGCGTAAAACATCGACGAAAACCGCGGCCTTGCAGGCGCAACCGGACGCTGCCGAACTGAACGGTGCCAAACCGGATGCCAACAAGACGCTGAGCCTGATCCTCTCCCGCCTCGAGGACATGAAGGCGGAAGAGACGGTCACCATCGACCTTCGCGGCAAATCCGCATATTCCGACTACATGGTCATCACCACCGGCCGGGTGAACCGGCACGTTGGCGCGATCGCGGATAATGTGACGAAGGGCCTCAAGGAAAACGGGGTCAAGAGCATCCACGTCGAGGGTCTAACCAACTGCGACTGGGTGTTGATCGATTCCGGCGATGTGGTCGTGCACGTGTTCAGGCCTGAGGTGCGCGAGTTCTACAATCTCGAACGGTTGTGGACTCAGAACCCGGCGGTCGCGGCGGTCTAGGTCGTATCGAGGCCGATGCGAATCGGCAGCAGCGCATGTAACTTGCGCGCGCCCTGAGGCGCGCCAGTCATGGACTTGACGCGTTTTCTGCGGCAAACCGGATTCCACTTTGCCGGAAAAACGCGTGTATGCGCCTCGTCGTCATCTGCATCGGCCGCCTGAAACAGGGCCCTGAACGGGAGCTCGCCGACCGTTATCGCGAGCGCTTCGAGGATATCGGCCGCAAGCTCGGATTTCGCGGCCTCGAGATTCATGAGATTGCGGAGAGCCGCGCGCGCGACGCTGCGACCCGGATCGCCGAAGAGGCCGCCGCCATCTCGGCATTGCTGCCCGACAAGCACGCGCTGGTCGCGCTCGACGAACGCGGCAAGAGCGTCGACAGCGCAGGCTTCGCGCAGCAACTCGGCCGCTGGCGCGACGAGGGGTTGGCGCAGACGGTGTTCGTGATCGGTGGCGCGGACGGACTTTCGCCCGAATTGCAGCGCAAGGCATCGTTGCGTATTGCATTCGGCTCCGCGACCTGGCCGCATCAAATGGTCCGCGTCATGCTTCTGGAACAGATCTATAGGGCCGCCACCATTTTGGCCGGCCACCCCTATCACCGCGTGTGACGCGGTGACGGACAGACAAAAGCGCTGAACAGCTCGGATGCAGCACAAGCGGGACCAGCTTTTCGATCTTCGCGCCACGCGGCGACGCTGGCTGTCCGCATTGTCGCCGCTGTCGATTGCGCTCCTCGTCGCTTCGGCACACGCGCAGGCCCCATCACCCACGCCGCAGCCGGCGCAACAGGCCGCCACGACCGCGACCTCCCCCGACGACGCCATCAAGCAACGCGAGCAGGAGCTCGAGGCCGCGCGCGAGCAGCAGCGCAAGGCGACCGAGTTGCAGGAGAAGCTGAAGGCCGACATCGCCGCGATCGGCCAGGACCGCAGCAAGCTCAACCAGCAACTGATCGACATTGCCGGCCAGGTGCGCAGCGTCGAGACCCGGATCGCCGATGCCGAGGCGCGGCTGCAACCGCTCGACGGCCGCGAACGCGAGATCCGCGCCTCGCTGGATTCGCGCCGCGCCGACGTGATCGAAGTGCTGGCGGCGCTACAACGCGCCGGCCGGCGCACGCCGCCGGCGCTGCTGGTGCGGCCGGAGGATGCGCTGCAATCGCTGCGCACCGCGATGCTGCTCGGCGCCGTGGTGCCGGAGTTGCGCAGCCGCGCGGAGAAGCTCGCGGCCGACCTCGGCGAACTGGTCGCGCTGCGCAAGACCATCTCGGCCGAACGCGACGCGCTGGGGCAAGACCGCGACAAGCTCAAGGAAGACCAGACCCGGCTCGCGGCGCTGGTCGACGAGCGGCAGCGGCAGCAGAGCGCGGCCGAAAAGGACATGGCGGCGGAAGGCGCCCGCGCCATCGCGCTGTCGAAGCAGGCCGATGACCTCCAGGGCCTGATCGCCAAGATGGAGCAGGATCTGAAGAGCGCGGCCAAGGCCGCCGCCACCGCCAGCCTCCAGGGGGCGCCCGCGACGGTTAACGGCAAGCCCAATCTGGGGGCCTTGAAGGACCCGGCCCGACTTGCCCCGGCGGTTGCCTTCGCCTCGGCCAAGGGCCTGTTCTCCTATCCCGTGAACGGCACCAAGATTCGCGAATTTGGCGGTTCCGACGGCGCGGGAGGCGTACAAAAGGGCATTTCTTTGGCGGCCAAACCGGGCGCGCAGGTCACAACCCCGTGTGACGGCTGGGTTGTTTACGCTGGTCCTTTCCGCAGCTATGGACAACTCTTGATCCTCAATGCCGGGGGCGGGTATCATGTCCTGATCGCCGGGATGGAGCGTATTTCGGTAAACATCGGCCAGTTTGTACTCACGGGGGAGCCGGTTGCGACGATGGGATCGACATCCCAGGTTGCATCCATTCTCGCGACCAATGCGAGCCAGCCCGTGCTCTATGTCGAGTTCCGGAAAGACGGCACTCCAATCGATCCAGGTCCATGGTGGGCCGCAAATGAAGGCGAAAAGGTTCGCGGATGATGCGCAAGACTTCGGTAGTTCTCCTGAGCGCCGCCACCGGCGCAGCCCTGACGCTTTTCATCACGCAGCCCCGCGCTGTGCTGATGGGCTCGAGCGCGCGGGCCGCGACGTCCGACACCTATCGCCAGCTCAATCTGTTCGGTGACGTGTTCGAGCGCGTGCGCAGCGACTATGTCGAGAAGCCCGACGACTCCAAGCTGGTCGAATCCGCGATCTCCGGCATGCTGTCCGGCCTCGACCCGCATTCGAGCTACATGGATGCCAAGAGCTTCCGCGACATGCAGGTGCAGACCCGCGGCGAGTTCGGCGGCCTCGGCATCGAGGTCACGATGGAAGACGGCCTGATCAAGGTGGTCTCGCCGATCGACGACACCCCGGCCTCGAAGGCCGGCATCATGGCCAACGACATCATCACCACGCTCGACGACGAAGCCGTGCAGGGCCTGACGCTGAACCAGGCCGTCGAGAAGATGCGCGGCCCGGTCAACACCAAGATCAAGCTCAAGATCATCCGCAAGGGCCAGGACAATCCGATCGACGTCACGCTGGTGCGCGACAACATCCGCGTCCGTTCGGTGCGCGCGCGCGTCGAGGCCGACGACATCGCCTATATCCGAATCACCACCTTCAACGAGCAGACCACCGAAGGCCTGAAGAAGGAGATCGCCAATCTTCAGGGCCAGATCGGCGACAAGCTGAAGGGCTATATCATCGACCTCAGGAACAACCCGGGCGGCCTGCTCGAAGAGGCGGTGACCGTGTCCGACGCCTTCCTCGAGCGCGGCGAGATCGTTTCGACCCGCGGCCGCAACGCCGAGGAAACCCAGCGCCGCGCCGCCCATCCGGGCGACCTGACCAAGGGCAAGCCGGTGATCGTGCTGATCAACGGCGGCTCGGCATCGGCCTCCGAAATCGTCGCCGGCGCGTTGCAGGACCACAAGCGCGCGACGCTGGTCGGCACCCGCTCGTTCGGCAAGGGTTCGGTGCAGACCATCATCCCGCTCGGCTCGGGCAATGGCGCGCTGCGCCTGACCACCGCGCGCTATTACACGCCGTCGGGCAAGTCGATCCAGGCCAAGGGCATCGTGCCGGATATCGAGGTGTTGCAGGACGTGCCGGAAGAGCTGAAGGCGCGCACCGACACCAAGGGCGAAGCTTCGCTGCGCGGCCATCTGAAGAACGACGGCGACGAGAAGACCGGCTCGCAGTCCTACGTTCCGCCGGACGCCAAGGACGACAAGGCGCTGAAGATGGCGGACGACCTGCTGCACGGCATCAAGTCGACCTCGAACGCAACGCCGGCGCCGGCCACTCCGGCCGCTGACAAAGCGCCCGGCGACAAGGCCGCCGCCGACAAGCCGGCCAACAAGTCGGCGAACTGATCTTCCCCATCGATCTGGCGAAAAGGGCGGCCCCTCGGGCCGCCCTTTCTGCATTCAGCGGCCGTGCCCGTGCTTTGACGGGAAGGCCCGGCGCGCGGGAATGCACCGCGTCGTGCTATCGTTCGCGCTGTTGATTCGGGGAGGCTCATGGCAGAGGCGGCCGACGAACTGAGCACGCCGCTTGGGCAGCAGACCGCGGGCAGGACGCGCCGGCTCCGCCTGCCCTTCACGGCGATGCAGGCGCTTGCCGTACTGATGGGGCTCGTGCTGGTCGGCTTCGTCGGCGTTGCGCTGTTCAACGACAACCCGCTCGGCGGCGAACCGATCGCCCGTATCGCGCTGCGTACCCCTGCGCCGGCCGCCACCGATGACAAGCACGCCCCCGCCGCACAGGCCGAACCGGCGGCCAAATCCGTCGCCAAGGCACCCGCTGCCGGCGACGCCAAGACCGTCACCATCATCGACGGCTCCAGCGGCAAGCGCCAGGACGTGGTGATCGGCGCCGCCGATTCCGCCGACAAGACCGAAGGCGACGCGCCGCCGCTCGCGATGACCGGCATCGACCCGCGCCTGCTGGAAAAGTCGCGCTACGGCATGATCCCGGTGGTTGCCGACGGCCTGAAGCCGTTCACGGTCTATGCCGCCGAGGCCGACCGCGCCAAGGCGGCCCGGATGCCGGTGGTCGCCATCGTGGTCGGCGGCCTCGGCGTCGGCGCCGCCAAGACCACTGACGCCATCATGAAGCTGCCGCCGGCCGTGACGCTGGCCTTCACGCCCTACGGTGCCGACCCCGGCAAGCTCGCGGAACGCGCCCGGGCGCAGCGCCACGAGATCCTGCTGCAAATTCCGATGGAGCCGTTCGACTATCCGGACAACGATCCGGGGCCGCAGACCCTGCTGACCACGCTCGGCAGCGAGCAGAACCTCGACCGCTTCTATTGGCACCTGAGCCGCTTGCAGGGCTATGCCGGGATCGCCAATTTCATGGGCGCCCGGTTCGTCGCGACCGATCCGGTGATGCAACCCATCATCCGCGAAGCGGCCAAGCGGGGCCTGAGCTATTTCGACGACGGTTCCACCCCACGCAGCGTCGCGCAGACCCTGTCCGCGGGCCAGTCGCTGCCGTTCGCCAAGGCCGACTTCGCCATCGACGCGGTTCCGACGTCGGCGGAGATCGACCGCGCGCTGGTCAAGCTGGAAACGATCGCCAAGGAACGCGGCACGGCCGTGGGCGTGGCGTCCGCCCTGCCGGTCTCGATCGAGCGGCTCGGCGCCTGGCTCAAGACACTGGACTCCAAGGGCATCATGCTTGTGCCATTGACAACGGCGATGCTGAAATCAAAATCGGGCTAAAGATCAATCCGTTGGTGCAGCTTGAGACCTTGCCGGGGGGCCGGGTCCGGCGGCTCCAGAACTGTGCGAGGTAGCGGCAGCATGGCACGTTATGAAGACCTGCCCTATCGAACCTGCGTCGGCATCATGCTGCTGAATGCTGCCGGACTGGTCTTCATCGGACGCCGCGCGGGCGGCATCGAGCATGTCGACGACACCCATGTCTGGCAGATGCCGCAGGGCGGCGTCGATCCCGGCGAGGACACCTTTCAGGCCGCCCGGCGCGAGCTCTATGAGGAGACCAGCGTCAAATCGGTGGAGAAGCTCGGCGAGGTCTCGGACTGGCTGATCTATGACATCCCGCGCACCGTCGCGGGCCGCGCCTGGAAGGGCCGCTATCGCGGCCAGCGGCAAAAGTGGTTCGCGTTGCGCTTCACCGGCAGCGAGAACGAGATCAACGTCGCCAACCCCGGCGGCGGCCACAAGGCCGAGTTCATCACCTGGCGCTGGGAGCCGATGAAGAATCTGCCGGAACTGATTGTGCCGTTCAAGCGCCCGGTCTATGAGCGCGTCGTGAAGGAATTCGCCGGCCTGGCGGCGAAATAGACCTGCGACGTACCGATCGAGATGTCATCAGAGAAGCCTTATCGCCCCAACGTTGGCATCGCGCTGTTCAACGCCGACGGGCGCGTGTTGATCGGCCACCGGATCAAGGACGACGGTCCGGAGATCGTGCTGCCCGGCCTCGAATGGCAGATGCCGCAAGGCGGCATCGACGCGGGCGAGGATCCGCGCCAGGCCGTGATGCGCGAATTATGGGAAGAGACCGGGGCGGTCAGCGCCGACTATCTCGGCGAGACCGACTGGATGACCTACGAATTCCCGGCCTATGACGGGCCGGCCTCGCACCGGCTGGCGAAATTCCGTGGCCAGCGCCAGAAATGGTTTGCGCTGCGCTTCACCGGAAGCGACGCCGAGATCGATCCGTTGACGCCGCGCAACGGCCAGCCCGCGGAGTTCGATCAATGGCGCTGGGAGCGCCTCGACCGCGTCGCCGATCTCGTGGTGCCGTTCCGGCGCGAGGTCTATCGCGCGGTTGCGACCCGGTTCGCGGAATTCGCCGGCTGAATCCGCCGCGCATCGCCCGGCGTCATGCCATAGGTCGCGCGGAAGACGCGGTAGAACGTCGCGATGCTGTCGAAGCCGCACGCGAACGCGACCTCGTCGATGCCGCGCTCCTGCGCGGCATGGAGCAGCCGCCGCGCCTGCTTCAGCCGCGCCGCCGTCAAGGTCCGCGCGAACGACAGGCCGGTCGGCTCGAACAGCGCATGCAATTGCCGCAGCGAGATGCCGAGTTCGGCGGCGACCGCGGCCGGCGTCAGTGAGGCACGGTGCAGATCGCGCCGCAGGATTTCGCGCGCCGCGTGGAGATAGCCCGCATGCAGCGCGGCGCGGATTTCATCCTGGCGCGGGCGCAGGCGTCCGCGCGCGAGCAGCGCCAGGCGCACCATATGGGTGACTTCCACGGCGAACTGCCCGGCCTGCGCCGGATCGCGCGTCATGGCGCGGAACATGGCGCCGACCAGCCGGGTCAGGCTGGCATCTCGCGCCAGCGCGACCGGCGGCGCATCTTCGATCCGCGTGCCGAGCACAAGCTCGTCGGTGACCGGAATCTTGAGGCTGAAGAAATGAAAACCGTCGGTCCGTTCGGGCGTCGAGAAGAACGGCAGGTTGGAGTGGCCGAACACCAGGTCTCCGTTGCGCACGAACTGAACACGATCGCGACCGATATTGAGGTGGCCGGGGCCGCGCACCTGCCACGCGAGTTGCAGGCTGTTGCTCGGCACACGGGCGATGTCCGACGAGGTCCGGCTGACGCGATAGGACGACGCCGACATTTCGGCGAGCACCGCATCGCCCACCGGCGTCGCGGAAAAGTGCCCGCGGAAATCCGGGCGCTTGTCGCGGTCGAGCTCGATCGTGACGCCGAACAGGCTTTTGCCGCGCACGTCGCACCAGTGCTCGAAACGGTCCTGCGGGCGGAGAGCATCGGTGGAGAAAGTCAGCACGGCATCGTCCGTCATGTCCGGGGGGAAATCGCCAGGCGATTGGCCCGGCTCGTCAATGTGCCGCAGCTTGTCATATGTGCACAGGCCTTGCTGTAAACCGCATCACACCGTCCGGACCGCGCCCTTGCTTGTCATCGATCGCGCCCTGCACGTTCCCGGTATCGTTCGCGACGATCGCGGCAGCCTCGGGTTCATGAGTAGCAGCCCCTGAACCCGGAATGTGCGCGGCAGAATGCCGCCAGACCTGCGCCGGCACAACAAGCAACGGCGCACGCCGAAGCGGGGCGCACATTGAATCGTTCAATGTCCCTGGGGGATGATGACTGGAAAAGTGTGAGCTATTTCACGAGGGCTGCCGGCTCACCCGGCAAAGGCGCGATCGCGGGTCGGCAACCGCGCCTTAGTGCATGGCCGTGGCGTTGAGCTCGTGCTGGATGCTCTTGAAGTGGTCGAGCCGCTCGATCGCGTGGTCGAGCTCGGAGCCCTCCTTCTCGGAGAGCTTTTCCTGCATCTCGCTGATCGTCTCGGCGAACTTGGCACGATCGAGTTCGGCCAGCGCGGTCGCGACGTCGGCGAGCACGGTGAGGCCCTTGTCCGACACTTCGGCGAGACCGCCGAGCACGATCACCTTCTCCTTCTTGCCGGCAGCCGTGATCGTCAGGATACCCGGACGAATCGTGGCGACGACCGGCGCGTGTCCGGCGAGCACGCCGAAATCACCCTCCACGCCGGGGACGTCAACCTGATCAACCTCGCCGGAGAAGGCGAGCTTTTCGGGAGAGACGAGATCGAAGTGGAAGGTGGCCATGGTCTTTCCGTTCTTTGCGCTGTCACCCGCGGGCTCGACCCGCGGGTCCATCAGTCAAACTACTGCTGGTGCGATGGATCGCCGGATCAGGTCCGGCGATGACGACATCTCGAAGCTCAGGCCGCCTCGGCGGCGAGCTTCTTGCCCTTCTCGACGGCTTCTTCGATGGTGCCGACCATGTAGAACGCGGCTTCCGGCAGGTGATCGTACTTGCCCTGGCAGAGATCGCGGAAGCCCTTGATGGTGTCGGCGAGGTCGACGAACTTGCCCGGCGAACCGGTGAAGATTTCGGCGACGTGGAACGGCTGCGACAGGAAGCGCTCGACCTTGCGGGCGCGGGCCACCGTCAGCTTGTCCTCTTCCGACAATTCGTCCATGCCGAGAATGGCGATGATGTCCTGCAACGACTTGTAGCGCTGGAGGATCTGCTGGACGAGACGCGCGGTGTTGTAGTGCTCTTCACCGACCACCAGCGCGGAGAGCATGCGCGAGGTCGAGTCGAGCGGGTCCACCGCCGGATAGATGCCCTTTTCCGAGATCGCGCGCGACAGCACCGTGGTGGCGTCCAAGTGCGCGAACGAGGTGGCGGGCGCCGGGTCGGTCAAGTCGTCGGCCGGCACGTAGATCGCCTGCACCGAAGTGATCGAGCCCTTCTGGGTGGTGGTGATGCGCTCTTGCAGCGCGCCCATGTCGGTGGCGAGCGTCGGCTGATAACCCACGGCCGAAGGAATACGGCCGAGCAGCGCCGACACTTCCGAACCCGCCTGGGTGAAGCGGAAGATGTTGTCGACGAAGAACAGCACGTCCTGGCCCTGGTCGCGGAAGTGCTCGGCGACCGTCAGGCCGGTCAGGCCGACGCGGGCGCGGGCGCCCGGCGGTTCGTTCATCTGGCCGAACACCAGCGCGCACTTCGACTTCACGCTCGGATCCGGATTGTGCGGATCGGCGTTGACCTTGGATTCGATGAACTCGTGATAGAGGTCGTTGCCTTCACGGGTGCGCTCGCCGACGCCGGCGAACACCGAGTAACCGCCGTGCGCCTTCGCGACGTTGTTGATCAGCTCCTGGATCAGCACGGTCTTGCCGACGCCGGCGCCGCCGAACAGGCCGATCTTGCCGCCCTTGGCGTACGGGGCGAGCAGGTCGACGACCTTGATGCCGGTGACGAGAATTTCAGCCTCGGTGGACTGGTCGGTGTAGCTCGGCGCTTCCTGGTGGATGGGGCGCAGGCCGTCGGACTTGATCGGACCGGCTTCGTCGATCGGCTCGCCGATGACGTTGATGATGCGGCCGAGGGTGCCCTCGCCGACCGGCACCCGGATCGGCTCGCCGGTGTCGGTGACTTCCTGGCCACGCACCAGACCTTCGGTGATGTCCATCGCGATGGTGCGGACGGTCGATTCGCCGAGATGCTGTGCGACTTCGAGCACCAGGCGGTTACCGCCGTTCTTGGTCTCGAGCGCGTTCAGAATCGCCGGAAGGTGGCCTTCGAACTGCACGTCGACCACGGCGCCCGTGACCTGGGTAACGCGACCGATCTGGTTGGCTGCTGTAGCCATGGACTGTTCTCCTTCGAAATCTGCCTTAGACCGCCTCAGCGCCGGAGATGATTTCAATCAGCTCCTTCGTGATCTGGGCCTGACGGGTCCGGTTGTAAATCAGGGTTTGCTTGCGGATCATTTCGCCCGCGTTGCGCGTCGCGCTGTCCATCGCGCTCATCTGCGCGCCATAGAACGAGGCGTTGTTTTCCAGCAGCGCGCGGAAGATCTGCACCGCAAGGTTGCGCGGCAGCAGGGTGCCGAGAATCTGGTCTTCTTCCGGCTCGTACTCATAAGACGTGGACGGAGCCGCGTTGGCGGCGGGCGCGGCCACTTCGAGCGGGATGATCTGCTGCGCGGTCGGGATCTGCGCGATCACCGACTGGAAGCGCGAATAGAACAGCGTGCAGACGTCGAACTCGCCGGCTTCGAACCGCGTCAGCACCTTCTTGGCGATGTCCTCGGCATGGACGAAGCCGATCTGCCGCACCGAACGCAGGTCGAGGTGCTCGACGATCCGGCTCTCGAACGTCCGCCGCAATTGCTCGTAGCCCTTGCGACCGACGCAGAAGAACTTGACGTCCTTGCCCTGCGCCAGCAGCGACTGCGCCCGCTCGCGCGCCAGGCGCACGATGGCGGAGTTGAAGGCACCCGACAGGCCGCGCTCGCCGGTGCAGACCAGCAGCAGATGGACCTGGTCCTTGCCGGTGCCCGCGAGCAGTGCCGGCGCGCCGGGCGAGCCGTTGGCCGCGGCGGCGATGTTGGAAATCACCGCATCCATCTTGGTGGCATAGGGCCGCGCCGCCTCGGCGGCGTTCTGCGCGCGGCGCAGCTTGGAGGCTGCGACCATCTGCATGGCCTTGGTGATCTTCTGCGTCGCCTTGGTCGAGGCGATGCGGACCCGCATGTCTTTTAGTGACGCCATTCTTCGTTCACCCCGGCGATCCGACCATGATGGTCAGATCGCAAGCCTCCGTTCGTCACGCCCGGCGGTCGAGCCGGGCGGCGCCCCATTCGTTATGCAAACGTCTTGGCGAAGCCGTCGACCGCCGCCTTCAGCTTGGCGGCACTGTCGTCGGACAGGTCGCGGCTGTCGCGGATCGCGTTGAGGATCTCGGCATGCTTGCCGCGCAGCAGCGACAGCAGGCCATCCTCGAAGGCCTTCACCTTGTTGAGCGGAAGCGCATCGAGATAGCCGTTGGTGCCTGCCCAGATCACGCAGACCTGCTCTTCCATCTTCAGCGGCGAGAACTGCGGCTGCTTCAAGAGTTCGGTCAGGCGCGAGCCGCGGTTCAGCAGGCGCTGGGTCGAGGCGTCGAGGTCGGAGCCGAACTGCGCGAACGCCGCCATTTCGCGGTACTGCGCGAGCTCGCCCTTGATCTTGCCGGCGACCTTCTTGGTGGCCTTGGTCTGCGCCGAGGAGCCGACGCGCGACACCGACAGACCGACGTTCACGGCGGGACGGATGCCCTGGAAGAACAGATCGGTCTCCAGGAAGATCTGGCCGTCGGTGATCGAAATCACGTTGGTCGGGATGTAGGCCGACACGTCGTTGGCCTGGGTTTCGATGACCGGCAGCGCCGTCAGCGAGCCCAAACCATGGTCCTTGCCGAGCTTGGCGGCGCGCTCGAGCAGGCGGGAGTGCAGATAGAACACGTCGCCCGGATAGGCTTCGCGGCCCGGCGGGCGGCGCAGCAGCAGCGACATCTGGCGGTAGGCGACGGCCTGCTTGGACAGATCGTCATAGATGATCACGGCGTGCATGCCGTTGTCGCGGAAGTATTCGCCCATCGTGCAGCCCGTGAACGGCGCGATGTACTGCATCGGCGCCGGATCGGACGCGGTCGCGGCAACGACGATCGAGTATTCCAGCGCGCCCTGCTCTTCGAGCACCTTGACGAACTGCGCAACCGTGGAGCGCTTCTGACCGACCGCGACGTAGACGCAGTACAGCTTCTGGCTCTCGTCGGGCTGGGCGTTGAGCGGCTTCTGGTTCAGGATGGTGTCGAGCGCGATCGCGGTCTTGCCGGTCTGGCGGTCACCGATGATCAGCTCGCGCTGGCCGCGGCCGATCGGGATCAGCGCGTCGATCGCCTTGAGGCCGGTGGCCATCGGCTCGTTCACCGACTTGCGCGGAATGATGCCGGGCGCCTTGACGTCGACGCGCTTGCGCTCAGTCGCCTGGATCGGGCCCTTGCCGTCGATCGGATTGCCGAGCGCGTCGACGACGCGGCCGAGCAGCCCCTTGCCGACCGGCGCGTCCACGATGGCGCGGGTGCGCTTGACGGTCTGGCCTTCCTTGATCTCGCGGTCGGCGCCGAAAATCACGATACCGACGTTGTCGGTTTCGAGGTTGAGCGCCATGCCGCGGGTGCCGTTCTCGAACTCGACCATTTCACCGGCCTGAACGTTGTCGAGACCGTAGACGCGAGCGATACCGTCACCGACCGACAGCACCTGGCCAACTTCGGTGACCTCGGCTTCCTGGCCGAAATTCTTGATCTGGTCCTTGAGGATCGCAGAAATTTCTGCGGCGCGGATGTCCATCAGCCTGCCTCTTTCATCGCGTTCTTGATCGAATTGAGTTTGGTGCGAAGCGAGCTATCCACCATGCGGCTGCCGAGTTTGACCACCAGGCCACCGATGATGGAAGGATCGACCTTCACGTTGAGCGCGACGTCCTTGCCCGTCACCGATTTCAGTGCGGCCTTCAGCGCGTCGAGATTCTTGTCATTGAGCTGCTCGGCGACGGTGACTTCGGCAGTCGCCTCGCCCTTGAACTTCGCCACCAGCGCGCGATAGGCGCGGATCACATCGGATACCGCGAACAGCCGGCGGTTGGCGGTCAGCACCTTGAGAAACTTGGCCGTGGTGCCGGCGATGCCGGCCTTGTCGAGCACCGCGCTCAGCGCCTTGAGCTGGATGTCGGCGGCGAACACCGGGCTGCGCACCAGGCGCTTGAGGTCGGCACTGTCGTTGAGGATGGCCTCGAATTTGTCGAGATCGCCCCTCACCTGGTCGACGGAATTCTCGTCGCGCGCCAACTCGAACAGGGCCGTTGCATAACGACCGGAAACTCCCGAAACGGACGGATCTTCAGCAGCCACGAGCTCGCTCTTTTTTGCTGTCAAATTCGCAAGGGAAAAACCGTCGCCACCAAAGCAGCGCCTAGCGATCCAAGCCCTTGGAATTCAAGCGGGACTTCGATTTTCGACCGGCACAGGACGTGCCGGGATCGTTAAAATCGCGGCTTTGCTAACATAGCAATCGCGCAGGTGCAACATGACGGCATCGTGAGAGCCGCCTTGTCGCATGCGCTTTTTGGCGACCGTTGCGGGCGCTCAGGGAGCGACCGAGGCGAAAAATTCGAGGCGCGGAAATTCGGCACGAAGGCCTCCATTCTCGCCGACCCGAATTTGTTCCATCGGAATCTGCATGGGCCTATGGCCGCGAATGCAAGGAACCCAGGACGGCCCGGCCGCTCCATTTGGCGAATACTTACCGAAAACTTACCGCAGCCTCGCTAATCAGTATTCGTGAGTATAGATATCGTTAAAGAGTGGTTAACGGACAAGATTTCAGAATCGCAGTTGAATAGGCTGAAGCGGTAACAAGATATTTCAACGCGAGACAATTGGGATTTACTGCCCAATTCGTGCCTCATTGCGAAATCAAACGGCCTTGGTCAACGAAGGGACGGGGGTTCCACTTGCCACGCTCGTGGCAATACTGTCTGAGGGTCTTATCAATGCTGAATATCAAGAAGGCGGCGGGCAATGTAACCCGCTCGCGTACGGCGCTCGCGTTTGTCGCCGCAACTATCCTGGTCGGGGGCAGCGTGACGGAGGCGTCCGCGAAGTCCAGGCACCATCATCATCGCCACCACCATCATCACCACGCCCGCGCCGAAGGTTCGTCCTGGCGCGACGCCAATGCATCGATCCAGCCGTCCGGCGGCCACACGTTCTCGGGGATGGCCTCCTTCTACGGCAATGAGTCGGGCAGCCGCACCGCTTCCGGCCAGCGCTTCAACCAGAACGCCATGACCGCCGCCCACCGCTCGCTGCCGTTCGGCACCAAGCTGCGCGTCACCCATGGCGGCCGCAGCGTCGTCGTCACCATCAACGATCGCGGCCCGTTCATCCGCGGCCGCGTGCTCGACCTCTCCACCGGCGCAGCCCGCGCCATCGGCCTGACCGGTCGCGGCGTCGGCCGTGTCACCGCCGAGGTCGTCTCCTAAAGCTTGAGTAAGCGTTGCGTTGCGTAACGGCTGCGAGGCCCGCCTCGCGCCAGAAAGCCTGCCGTCGCCAATGACGGCAGGCTTTTTCTTTTCGTCCTTCCGGGCGCGCGAAGCGCGCGCCCGGAAGGACGGGGCCAGACAACTACAAAAAGCTCTGCGGATCGACGTCGACCTCGAGCTTCAGATTGCCCTTGGTCTTGGGACCCGCCGCCAGCCAGTCGCGCAGATATTGCGACAAGTCGACATTGCGCAGCGACTTCACCAGCAGGCGGAAGCGGTAGCGGCCTTTGATGACGGCAAGCGGCGCCTCGGCGGGGCCGAGCACCTGGATCCGCTCGTCGAGCGGCGCCACCGCGGCGAGCTTGCGCGCAAAGCCCTCCGCCGTCGGACGGTCGCCGGCGGAGACGATCAGGCTCGCCAGCCGGCCGAACGGCGGATAGCCGGTGCGCTCGCGGATCTCGATCTCGCTGGCGTAGAACGCCTCGCGGTCGTTCGCGATCAGGGCCTTGATGACCGGATGCTCCGGCTGGTGGGTTTGCAGATAGCCGACGCCGCGGCCCTGCTCGCGCCCGGCGCGGCCAACCACCTGGTTCAGGAGCTGGAACGTGCGCTCGGCAGCGCGCGGATCGCCGTTGCTCAGGCCGAGATCGGCATCGATGACGCCGACCAGGTTAAGCCGCGGGAAATTGTGCCCCTTCGCCACCAGTTGGGTGCCGATGATGATATCGACGCGCCCCTCGGCGATCTCGTTGAGCTCGCTGCGCATGGTCTCGATCGAGGTGATGAGGTCACTCGACAGCACCATGGTACGGGCCTCGGGGAAAATGCTCGCGGCCTCCTCCTGCAATCGCTCGACGCCGGGACCGACCGCGACCAGCGATTCCTCGGCCGCGCAATGCGGGCAGATGTTCGGGCGCGGCATCGAGAAGCCGCAATGATGACAGACCAGCCGCTGGCGAAAGCGATGATCGACCAGCCAGGCGTCGCAGATCGTGCAGGCAAAGCGGTGGCCGCAGGCGCGGCACAGCGTCAGCGGCGCATAGCCGCGGCGGTTGAGGAACAACAGCGCCTGCTCGCGGCGCTCGATCGCGTGGCGAATCTGCTCGGCCAGAACCGGCGAGATGAACCGCCCGCGCGGCGGCGGCGCGCGCCGCATGTCGATCGCCTCGATATGCGGCATGTGCTGGCCGCCGAACCGCGACGGCAGTGCGACGCGCTGGTAGCGCCCCTTGCGCGCATTGACCTCGCTCTCGACCGACGGCGTCGCCGACGCCAGCACGATCGGGATCTTGGCAATATGGGCGCGGACCACCGCCATGTCGCGCGCGTGATAATGCGCGCCGTCCTCCTGCTTGTAGGCCTGGTCGTGTTCCTCATCGACGATGATCAGGCCGAGATCGGCATAGGGCAGGAACAGCGCCGAGCGGGCGCCGACCACGACCGGTACCTTGCCTTCCGAGATCGCGGCCCAGTTGCGCGCACGGGTGCGCGGCGTCAGCTCCGAGTGCCATTCCAGCGGCCGCACGCCGAAGCGCTGCGCGAAGCGGTCGAGGAACTGGCCGGTCAGCGCGATTTCCGGCATCAGGATCAGCGTCTGCTTGCCGCGGCGGATATTCTCGGCGATCGCCTCGAAATAGACCTCGGTCTTGCCGGAGCCGGTGACGCCGTCGAGCAGCGCGACGTGAAAGCTGCCGCTCGCCGCCAGCGTCCGCAGCATGTCGACCGCGCTGCGCTGCTCGCGCGAGAAATCCGGCTGCGCAAAGGCGGGATCCGGCACCGGCGGCGCGGCCGGCGGCGGCATCACCTCGACCGTCAGCGTGCCCTCGTCGACCAGGCCATCGATCACGCCGGAGCTGACGCCGGCCTCGCGCGCCGCCTCCGACTTGCCATGCAGCAGGCGGTCCGACAGCACCTCGATCACGCGCTGGCGCGCCGGCGTCAGCCGCCGCGGCGGCTCCCCGACCAGGCGCACGCCGAGCCGCATCCGCTCCGGCCCGAGGTTCTCGCCCATCCGCAGCGTCATCCGCAGCACCATGCCGCGCGCTGACAGCGTGTAGTTGGAGACCCAGTCGACCAGTTGGCGCAGTTCCGCCCGGAGCGGCGGAACATCGAGCTTCTCGCTGACGTCCTTGAGCCGGTTATGCAACCGCGGATCGGGCCGGGCATTCTCGGCCCACACCACCGCGACCACCTCGCGCGGCCCGAGCGGAACAGAGATCACGTCGCCCGGCGCAAGCGCCATGCCGCGCGGCACGCGGTAGGAATAGGTCTGGTTCAGCGCCACAGGCACCAGCACATCGACGATTCCTGACGTCGACGTCGAGGCTGGGTTGGGGCGCGTGGGATGGTCCATTGAATCAAACTTTGCGGCGGACTAGCACTGCTTCGCGGTCTTAGCGAACAGTAAACGAAGGCAGTGCGATATAATCAGGAGAATCGCAGCGCCAATAGCCCTTGAGATGGCCCGGACCGATCAGCCCATTGCACCGCTCGAACTCGACTGCGCCGATACGACGGTGACGCAGGAGATGACGCGTTGGCTGTCGCATCTGCGCGCCGAGCGGCGGCTGTCGCCGAAGACGCTCGGGGCCTATTCCCGCGACGTGCGGCAGTGCCTGGCGTTCCTCGCCGAGCATTGGGGCGCACGGGTGACGCTTGCGGCATTTTCCGCGCTCGAGGCGAGCGACGTCAGAGCCTTCATGGCGATGCGGCGCGCGGACGAGATCGGCGGGCGATCGCTGATGCGGGCGCTGGCCGGGCTGCGCTCGTTCGGACGCTTCCTGGAGCGCGAGGGCAAGGGCAAGGTCGGCGCACTCTCGGCGATCCGCGCGCCGAAGATCGCCAAGAGCCTGCCGAAGCCGATCCATGTCGAGGCGGCGAGGCGTTTCGCCGACGCCGACGAGCGCGCCGGCGAGGAGCGCGAGACCTGGATCCTGGTGCGCGACGCCGCCGTGATGGCGCTGCTCTATGGTTCGGGCCTGCGCATCTCCGAGGCGCTCGGGCTGAAGCGCCGCGACGTGCCGAAGCCGGGCGAAGGCGACGTGCTGGTCGTCACCGGCAAGGGCAACAAGACCCGCATGGTGCCGGTGCTGCAAAACGTGCTGCAACTGATCGCCGACTACGCGGCGATCTGCCCGCATCAGCTCAGCCCGACCGGGCCGATGTTCGTCGGCGCGCGTGGCGGCCCCTTGAGCCCACGCATCATCCAGCTCACCATGGAGCGGCTGCGCGGCGCGCTCGGCCTGCCCGACAGCGCGACGCCGCATGCGTTGCGGCACTCCTTCGCCACGCATCTCTTGAGCCGCGGCGGCGACCTGCGCGCGATTCAGGAATTGCTCGGCCACGCCTCGCTGTCGACCACGCAGATCTACACCGGCATCGACAGCGAGCGCCTGCTCGAGGTCTATCGCTCCGCGCACCCGCGCGGCTGAACGCCCGTATCTGCGTTTAAAATAAGGCGCCGTTCATCTTCATACGGCTGCCACAAACCCTCCGCCCCTTGCCTTGTGCGCTGCATTCGGCAATCGTGGCGCGGTCTCATCCGGAGGGGGAATCATGAGCGCACATGAAAGTATGGAGCACGCTGAGCATGCCGAGCATGCCTCGGGCGAGAACAAGAAGATCGCGCTCCTGATCGCGGTGATCGCCCTGTGCCTGGCGTTGTCCGAAACGCTCGGCAAGGGCGCCCAGACCGAATCGATCAGCAAGAATGTCGAGGCGTCCAACCTCTGGGCCTTCTTCCAGGCCAAGAGCATCCGCCGCACCGCGGTGCAGACCGCGGCCGAACAGGGCAAGCTGAACCTCGCCACCACCACCGACGAGGCGGCCAAGGCCGCGCTCCAGAAGCAGATCGACGACTGGCAGAAGACCGCGGCGCGCTACCGCTCGGAGCCGGACACCGGCGAGGGTTCGGAGCAACTCGCCGAACGTGCCAAGCACGCCGAGCACGAGCGCGACGAGGCCACCGCGAAGTATCATCACTTCGAGCTGGCGTCCGCGGCCTTCCAGATCGCCATCGTGCTGGCGTCCGCGACCATCATCACCGGGATCGCGGCGCTCGCCTGGGTGTCCGGCTTGGTGACGCTCGCCGGCATCGCGATGACGTTGCTCGGCCTGTTGCAGCCGCATTTGCTGCATCTGCATTGAGGCGAGGCTTCGCTTTACCTCCGTCACCCTGCCAGGGTCGCGGAATTTGGCTTGCTCGGCTTGCTCAGTGTCATCACCCGCGCATGCGGGTGATCCAGTATTCCAGAGGCGGTCGTGCTTGAGCCGACAGGCCGCGGCGTACTGGATCGCCCGGTCGATCCGGGCGACGACAGCGGTGGATGAGGACAAAGCTTCACATCCTGTCAGGATGACGAGAGCGACAGGGCTGCCTAAAGCACCTTGCTGGTCTGATGCACGCTTTTGCGGAAGCGGGCGATCAGGCGCAGCGTGCGCGCCGACCAGCTGTCGCCGTCGCCACGGATCATGTCGAGGACGCGCCGCTTGACCGGCTCGACCAGTGCGGTGGCCTTGGCGCGCAGCGCCACGACGAAATTATAGAGTGCCTCGAACCACGGCATCTCCAGCAATTTCGACCGGGTGACGTCGAACAGGAACGCGGTGACGCCGACACCGACGATCTTGGCGAACAGGATCAGCGACACCGCGCTGAACCAGTACTGGTTGGCCAATAGCCAGAGCCCGACCAGCTTGAGCGGAAACAGCGGGATCAGCGGCACCACGAACACGATCAGGGTCATCGCCGGCGACAGCGCATCGACCCGGTCGGCGAGCCATTGCTTGAGCGCGCGCAGCGGAATCCACGCCACCACGCGCGCCACGATCGGCTCGACATGGTCCCATAGCCAGGCCTCGATCAGGAAGATGATCGCAAGCAGGACCCAGACCGGCTGAAGCAGGCGGCGCAACATCACTGTGATCCTAAAGCGCGATGAGACCGGGTTGAATCATCGCGCTTCAGCTCCTGGTTTGAGCATGATCCTTCCGGGAAACCGCTTCGCACTCTTCCGGATCATGCTACAGCCCGGCTCGCGCCGGACGTTCGATCACATATGGATGGCGCGCTTGCCGACCGCAAGCGCGGCTTCCTTGATCGCCTCCGAACGGGTCGGATGGGCGTGGCAGGTGCGCGCCAGATCTTCCGCTGAACCACCGAATTCCATCAGAACGCAGGCTTCATGGATCATTTCGCCGGCCTCGATGCCGACGATGTGGACGCCGAGCACCCGATCGGTCTTCGCATCTGCGAGAACCTTCACAAAACCGTCAGTGGTCTGGTTGACCTTGGAGCGGCCGTTCGCGGTGAACGGGAATTTGCCGACGGTGTAGGCGACGCCCGCCTGCTTGAGGTCTTCCTCGGTCTTGCCGACCGACGACACTTCCGGTGTGGTATACACAACGCCTGGAATGACGTCGTAGTTCACGTGGCCGGCCTGGCCCGCGATGATCTCCGCGCAGGCGACGCCTTCGTCTTCCGCCTTGTGCGCCAGCATCGGACCGGCGACGACGTCACCGATCGCATAGATGCCCTTCACACTGGTCGAGAAGTGCGAATCGATCTCGACGCGACCGCGGTTGTCGAGCGCGACGCCGGCTTCCTTCAGCCCGAGGCCTTCGGTGTAGGGCACGCGGCCGATACACACGAGCACCACGTCGGCTTCGATGGTTTCAGCAGCGCCGCCGGCGGCCGGCTCGACCTTGGCCTGCAACGTCTTGCCGGACGTGTCGACCGAGGTGACCTTGGCGCCGAGCTTGAAGGCAAAACCCTGCTTCTCCAGGATGCGCTGGAATTGCTTGGCCACCTCGCCGTCCATGCCGGGCAGGATGCGGTCGAGGAATTCGACGACGGTGACCTTGGCACCGAGGCGATGCCAGACCGAGCCGAGCTCGAGCCCGATCACGCCGGCGCCGACGATCAGCAGGCTGCCCGGCACCTTGTCCAGCGACAGCGCGCCGGTCGACGACACGATGCGCTTCTCGTCGATCTCGATGCCCTTCAGGCGCGCGATGTCCGAGCCGGTGGCGATTACGATGTTCTTGGTCTCGACGGTCTCGGTCTTGCCGTCGCCGGTGACCTCGACCTTGCCGGCGCCAAGGATCTTGCCGGTGCCCTTGAGCACGTCGATCTTGTTCTTCTTCATCAGGAACTCGACGCCCTTGACGTTGCCGTCGATGCCTTGCTGCTTGAAGTTCATCATCGCCGGCAGATCGAGCTTCGGCGCCGAGACGCTGACGCCCATCTTGGCGAAGGAGTGTCCGGCTTCCTCGAACATCTCGGAAGCGTGCAGCAGCGCCTTCGACGGCATGCAGCCGACGTTGAGGCAGGTGCCGCCCAGCGTCGCGTTCTTCTCGACCACGGCGACCTTCATGCCGAGTTGCGCCGCGCGGATCGCGCAGACGTAACCGCCGGGTCCGGTACCGATGACGACAAGATCGTAAGAAGCCATGATTGAGGTCCTGTAGCTAGAAACTGGAACAGCGGTTAGCGACCGCCCGACACGTCGAGGATCGCGCTGGTGACGTAGGAGGCCTCGTCCGAGATCAGCCAGACGATGGCGTTGGCGATTTCATCCGCGGTGCCGACGCGCTTCATCGGCACCATATGGGCCAGCCGATGCGCGCGATCGGGCTCGCCGCCCGCGGCGTGAATATCAGTGTCGATCAGGCCGGGGCGAATGCCGGCGACGCGGATGCCTTCATTGGCGACTTCGTAGCCGAGGCCGACGGTGAAGGAATCGATCGCCCCCTTGGAGGCTGCATAGTCGACATAGGTGTTGGGCGCGCCGAGCTTGGCCGCGACCGAGGACAAATTGACGATGACGCCGCCCTTGCCGCCGTGTTTGGTCGACATGCGCTTCACCGCCTCGCGCGCGCACAGGATGCTGCCGGTGACATTGACCGCCATCATCTGCTGGATGCGCTCCGCCGACATCTCGTCGACGCGGACGCCGCTCTTGCCGACGATGCCGGCATTGTTGACCAGCGCGCCGAGCGTGCCGAAGCCATCGGCGGCCTTGAACAGCGCGAGGATGTCCGCCTCGCTGCCGACGTCGCATTTCACCGCGATCGCCTTGCCGTTCTTGGCCTCGATCGAGGAAACGACTTCATCCGCCGCGGCCTGGTTGGTGGCGTAGCCGACGACGACACGATAGCCGCGTGCCGCAGCAGCCAATGCAGTGGCGCGGCCGATGCCGCGGCTGCCGCCGGTGATGACAACGACCTTGTCCGTCACATCGATCCCCAAACGTGAGTGCCCAATGGATCGCGGCGCCCGAACCGATCGGGCGCCGCACGCGAGACGATCTTAGAGATCCAGCACCAGGCGGGCCGGATCCTCCAGGCTTTCCTTGACGCGGACCAGGAAGGTGACCGCTTCCTTGCCGTCGATCACGCGGTGATCGTAGGACAGCGCCAGATACATCATCGGGCGCACCTCGATCTTGCCGCCGACCACCATCGGCCGCTCCTGGATCTTGTGCATGCCGAGGATGCCGGACTGCGGCGCGTTGAGGATCGGCGTCGACATCAACGAGCCGTAGATGCCGCCATTGGTGATGGTGAAGGTGCCGCCTTGCATCTCGTCGATCTTGAGCTGACCGTCGCGGGCGCGGCGACCGAAGTCGGCGATTCCCTTCTCGATCTCGGCGATCGACTTGTGGTCGCAGTCGCGGACGACAGGAACCACCAGGCCGCGATCGGTGCCGACCGCGACGCCGATGTGATAGTAGTTCTTGTAGATCAGGTCGGAGCCGTCGATCTCGGCGTTGACAGCCGGAATGTCCTTCAGCCCCTGCACCACCGCCTTGGTGAAGAAGCCCATGAAGCCGAGCTTCGAGCCGTGCTTCTTCTCGAACGTATCCTTGTAGAGCGCGCGCAGCTTCATCACCTCGGTCATGTCGACCTCGTTGAAGGTGGTCAGCATCGCGGCGGTGTTCTGCACGTCCTTGAGGCGGCGCGCGATGGTCTGGCGCAGCCGGGTCATCTTCACCCGCTCCTCGCGCGCGGCGTCATCGGCCGGCGACGGCGCACGGACCTGCACGGCGGCGGCCGGCTGGTTGACCGGGGTCGGCGCCGAGGCGGCCTTCTCGATCGCGGCCAGCATGTCGCCCTTGGTGACGCGGCCGTCCTTGCCGGAGCCCGGAACGGTGGAGGCATCGACGCCGCTCTCGGCGGACAGCTTGCGCACCGACGGGGCGAGCGGCGCATCCGCCGGGGGCGCCTTCGGCGCAGCGGCGGCCGGAGCCGGGGCCGCGGCGGGCGCAGGCGCGGCGGCCTTGGCCGGAGCAGCGGCAGCAGCGGGCTTGGCCGCGACGGCGCCGTCATTGATCTGGCCGAGCAGCGCGCCGACGGCAACGGTCTCGCCGTCCTTGGCGATGATCTCGCCGAGGGTGCCGGCGACCGGCGCGGGCACCTCGATGGTGACCTTGTCGGTCTCCAGTTCCACCAACGGCTCGTCCACCGCTACCGCTTCACCGGCCTTCTTGAACCAGCGGCCGATGGTGGCCTCGGTCACGGATTCGCCGAGCGTTGGAACGCGAATTTCAGTCATGGTCTTTTCCTCGATAGCCTTGCGGTCGCAAAATGTGCGGTCGTAGAACTTGGCTGCCACCATCCGCCAAAGCGAACGATCCGGTACTCCGTGACGACAGCCATTCTGCTGGATGACGCGGGATACCGGATGCCCCGCTCCGGTGCGCAATTGCGCACAAGGCGGGGCATGGTGTTGGTGAAGATCGTTAGTTCAGTGCGTCATCGAGCAGCGCCTTGAGCTGCGCGAGATGTTTCGACATCAAACCGGTGGCGGTCGCTGCCGAAGCCGGCCGGCCGGCATAGCGCGGACGCTTGTTGGCAGCGTTGATCTGGTTCAGCACCCATTCGAGATAGGGCTCGATGAAGTGCCAGGAACCCATGTTGCGCGGCTCTTCCTGGCACCAGACCACCTCGGCCCCCTTGAAGCGGCCGAGCTCCTGCACCAGCGCCTTCAGCGGCACCGGATAGAGCTGCTCGATGCGCAGCAGGTAGATGTCGTCGACGCCGCGCTTCTCGCGCTCCTCGTACAGGTCGTAATAGACCTTGCCGGAGCACAGCACGACGCGACGGATCTTGTCGTCCGGCACCAGCTTGATCTTCTCGTCCGGCAGCATCTGCGCGTCATCGTACAGGATGCGGTGGAAGGTGGCGTTCTTGCCGAGCTCGTCGAGCCGCGACACCGCGCGCTTGTGACGCAACAGCGACTTCGGCGTCATCAGGATCAGCGGCTTGCGGATTTCGCGATGCAGCTGACGCCGCAGCACATGGAAGTAGTTCGCCGGCGTGGTCGGATTGACCACCTGCATGTTGTCCTCGGCGCACATCTGCAAATAGCGCTCGAGGCGCGCGGAGGAGTGCTCGGGTCCTTGCCCTTCGTAGCCGTGCGGCAGCAGGCAGACCAGGCCGGACATGCGCAGCCATTTGCGTTCGCCCGAGGAGATGAACTGGTCGAACACCACCTGGGCGCCGTTGGCGAAGTCGCCGAACTGCGCTTCCCAGAGCGCCAGCGCATTCGGCTCGGCCAGCGAATAGCCGTATTCGAAGCCGAGCACCGCCTCTTCCGACAGCAGCGAGTTGATGACCTCGTAATGGCCGGTGTCGTTGCCGCCGAGATGGTTGAACGGGGTGTAGCGGCTCTCGTCCTCCTGATCGATCAGGACCGAGTGGCGCTGCGAGAACGTGCCGCGTTCGGAATCCTGCCCGGACAGGCGCACGTGATGGCCTTCCTGCAACAGCGTGCAGAACGCCAGCGCCTCGCCGGTCGCCCAGTCGATGCCGACGCCGCTGTCGATCGCCTTGGCGCGGTTGTCGAGGAAGCGCTGGATGGTGCGATGGACATGGAAGCCGTCCGGCACCTTGGTGATCTTGCGGCCGATCTCCTTGAGCACGGCGACGTCGACGCCGGTGACGCCGCGGCGGGCGTCCTCTTCCTGGTCGGCGATCTTGAAGCCGGCCCATTTGCCGTCGAGCCAGTCCGCCTTGTTCGGCTTGTAGCCGGCGCCAGCCTCGAACTCGGCATCGAGCCGCGCGCGCCAGTCGGCCTTGGCCTTCTCGACCTCGCCCTCGGTCATCACGCCGTCGGCGACCAGCCGCTTGGCGTAGATTTCCAGCGTGGTCGGGTGCGATGCGATCTTCTTGTACATCACCGGCTGGGTGAACGCCGGCTCGTCGCCCTCATTGTGGCCGTGGCGACGGTAGCAGAACATGTCGATCACGACCGGCTTGTGGAATTTCTGCCGGAACTCGATCGCAACCTTGGCCGCGAACACCACGGCTTCCGGATCGTCGCCATTGACGTGGAAGATCGGCGCATCGATCATCTTCGCCACGTCGGACGGATACGGCGACGAACGCGAGTAGCGCGGATAGGTGGTGAAGCCGATCTGGTTGTTGACGATGAAATGCAGCGAGCCGCCGGTGCGATAGCCCTTCAGGTCGGACAGGCTGAAGCACTCCGCCACCACGCCCTGACCCGCGAACGCCGCATCGCCATGCATCAGGAGCGGCAGCACCGAGATGCGCATGTCAGGCGGATCACCGTGCTGATCCTGCTTGGCGCGCACCTTGCCGAGCACGACGGGATCGACGATCTCGAGATGCGACGGGTTTGCGGTCAGCGACAGATGGATGCTGTTGCCGTCGAACTCGCGGTCCGATGAGGCGCCGAGGTGATACTTGACGTCGCCGGAGCCTTCGACCGAGTCGGGGTTGGCCGAACCGCCCTTGAACTCGTGGAACAGCGCGCGGTGCGGCTTGCCCATCACCTGGGTCAGCACGTTGAGGCGGCCACGATGCGGCATGCCGACGATGATCTCCTTCACGCCGAGATTGCCGCCGCGCTTGATGATCTGTTCCAGCGCCGGAATCAGCGATTCACCGCCGTCGAGGCCGAAGCGCTTGGTGCCGGTGAACTTGGTGTCGCAGAACTTCTCGAAGCCGTCGGCTTCGATCAGCTTCCTGAGGATCGCGCGGCGACCCTCGGGCGTGAAGCTGATCTCCTTGTCCGGCCCCTCGATGCGCTCCTGGATCCACGCCTTCTGCGCGGCGTTGGAGATGTGCATGAACTCGACGCCGAGCGTCTGGCAGTAGGTGCGCTCGCAGATCTGGACGATCTCGCGCAGCGTGCCGTATTCGAGGCCGAGCACGTGGTCGAGGAAGATCTTGCGGTCGAAGTCGGCCTCAGTGAAGCCATAGGAGCGCGGATCGAGCTCCTCGCGGTCGCGCGGCGCCTCGATGCCGAGCGGATCGAGCTTGGCGTGGAAATGGCCGCGCATGCGATAGGCGCGGATCAGCATCAGCGCGCGAACCGAATCGCGGGTGGCCTGATGCACATCGGCGTCGGAGAGCGCGGCACCCTTGGCCTGCGCCTTGGCCGCGAGCTTGCTGCCGACCGCCTTCTCGACCTGGGCCCAGTTGCCGTCCAGCGCCGAGGTCAGCTCGTCGCGCGGCGTCAGCGGCCAGTTGTCACGTCCCCAGGAGGCGCCCTCGGCGTTCTTCTGGACGTCGGCCGGGGCGTCCTTCAGGCTCTTGAAGAAATCCTGCCATTCCGCGTCGACCGACGACGGGTCCTGCTCGTAGCGGGCGTACAGGTCGTCGATATAGGCGGCGTTGGTGCCCTGCAGGAATGAGGAGAGAGCAAAAGCAGCGTTCGCGTCTTGGCGAGACATGGGGCAGTCCTGGTGATTTTTTCGGTTCGCGCGTAGGAGACGGCGCAAGTGCCGGTCTGGGAAGAGCGCCGGCTGGATGGATATCCTTTACCCTATCTAGGACGGATATTCCTGCCTAAAAGAACTATGAAATGAATTTGAATTCAAAATTTAATGATCGGCGCGTTGAGCACTGACATCGGCCGACAAAAGCGGTTCCCGAAACGGGAACCGCCGGAAAACAACCCAAATACGCCGCAAGCTCCGTTCGGAGGCGGTTACTTCAGCATCTCGGCCAGCGTATGCCCGAGCCGTGCCGGCGACGGCGACACCTTGATCCCGGCGGACTCCATCGCCGCGGTCTTGGAACCGGCGTCGCCCTTGCCGCCTGCGATGATCGCACCGGCATGGCCCATGCGACGGCCGGGAGGTGCGGTGACACCGGCGATGAAGCCAACCATCGGCTTCTTGCGGCCGCGCTTGGCCTCGTCCTTGAGGAACTGGGCGGCGTCTTCCTCGGCGGAACCGCCGATCTCGCCGATCATGACGATCGACTTGGTGTTCTCGTCGGCCAGGAACATCTCCAGCACGTCGATGAATTCGGTGCCCTTGACCGGGTCGCCGCCGATGCCGACCGCGGTGGTCTGGCCGAGGCCCTCCTGGGTGGTCTGGAACACCGCCTCATAGGTCAGGGTGCCGGAGCGCGAGACGATGCCGACCGAGCCGGGCTTGAAGATGTTGGCCGGCATGATGCCGATCTTGCACTCGCCGGCGGTCATCACGCCCGGGCAGTTCGGCCCGATCAGCCGCGACTTCGAACCCGACAGCGAACGCTTGACGCGCACCATGTCGAGCACCGGAATGCCTTCGGTGATGCAGACGATCAGCGGTATCTCGGCATCGATCGCCTCGCAGATCGCATCCGCTGCGCCCGGCGGCGGCACATAGACCACGCTGGCATCGGCGCCGGTCTTCTGCCGCGCCTCGGCGACGGTGTCGAACACCGGCAGATTGAGATGGGTCGAGCCGCCTTTGCCCGGCGCCACGCCGCCGACCATCTTGGTGCCGTAAGCGATCGCCGCTTCCGAATGGAAGGTGCCGTTCTTGCCGGTGAAGCCCTGGCAGATGACCTTGGTGTTCTTGTCGATCAGAATGGACATGGGATGCTTTCGCGAATGGTTTCAGTGAACACGCCGGTACACGCCGGTGAGCACATCGGCCCAGCCTTCCGCGTCAGGCGAGAATTGGATCTTCATGCTGTAGGTGTTGTCGTCGACGACCTCGTAGACGTGACGGGCATTGCCGCGCAGCGAGCCGCGCACCAGGACCAGCGACTTGCCCGCCCAGCCACCGGAGGCCGGCGACGGCGGGTAGTAGCCGAGCGAATCGTGCCAGAACAGTTTGTAGGCCCGGTCGTCGCGGTCGTAGGTGAAGACGCCGTGGGTGGCGAAGCTTTCCTTGCCGTCGCGGGTCTGCACGCTGTCCTGGATCAGGTAGAAGCCGTTGAGCGCGATGCGCGCAACGACGTGCGAGGTCGCCGCACCGCCGGCGGTCCAGCGCGACGGATAGACCATCTCTTCGCCGTTCCACTCGCCGGCGAAAACCGCGAGCTTGCGGTGTTCTTCCAGCGGTGTCGGAGCGTCGAGATGATCGGCCATCGTTAGCCTCCCTTGACGGCTTTCACGATCTTCTGCGCGGCGTCGTCGAGATTGTCGGCGGGAACGACGTTGAGGCCGCTCTCGCGGATGATCTTCTTGCCCTGCTCGACATTGGTGCCTTCGAGGCGCACCACCAGCGGCACCTTGAGGCCGACCTGCTTCACCGCCGCGACCACACCCTCGGCGATCACGTCGCACTTCATGATGCCGCCGAAGATGTTGACCAGGATGCCCTTCACGTTCGGATCGGCGGTGATGATCTTGAACGCGGCCGCGACCTTCTCCACGCTGGCCCCGCCGCCGACGTCGAGGAAGTTGGCCGGCGCCATGCCGTAGAGCTTGATGATGTCCATCGTCGCCATGGCAAGGCCGGCGCCGTTGACCATGCAGCCGATATTGCCGTCAAGCGTGACGTAGTTGAGATCATATTTCGACGCCTCGATCTCCTTGGCGTCTTCCTCGGTCTCGTCGCGCAGCGCGACCACGTCCGGATGACGGTAGAGCGCGTTGCTGTCGAACGAGACCTTGGCGTCGAGCACGCGGAGCTGGCCCTGCTTGGTGACGACGAGCGGGTTGATCTCGAGCATCGCCATGTCCTTGGCGGCGAACGCCGCGTAGAGCTGGGCGGTCAGCTTCTCGGCCTGCTTGGCGAGATCGCCTTTCAGCTTCAGCGCCTCGGCGACGGTGCGGCCGTGATGCGGCATGATGCCGGTGGCTGGATCGACCGAGAAGGAGACGATCTTCTCGGGGGTCGAATGCGCCACGTCCTCGATGTTGACGCCGCCTTCGGTCGACACCACGAAGGAAATCTCCGAGGTCTCGCGATTGACCAGGATCGAGAGATAGAACTCCTTGTCGATGTCGGAGCCTTCCTCGATGTAGAGGCGGTTGACCTGCTTGCCGTGCGGGCCGGTCTGCACCGTGACCAGCGTCGCGCCGAGCATTTGCTTGGCGAACTCGTCGACTTCGGCGACCGACTTGGCGATCCGGACACCGCCCTTGTCGCCGGCGGAGGCTTCCTTGAACTTGCCCTTGCCGCGGCCGCCGGCATGGATCTGGCTCTTCACCACCCAGATCGGGCCGGGCAGCTGCTTGGCCGCCGCGTCGGCGTCTTCAGCCTTCAACACCGCGACGCCGCGCGAGATCGGCACGCCGAATTCATGCAGCAGCGCCTTGGCCTGGTATTCATGGATATTCATGGAAAGTCGCTCCCAAACCCTCGTGCGGCGAACTTCACGTCAGCCTTGAAGACTGGCATACCATATACCAAAGCTCGCGCAACTACAAAATCCGTCGGAATTTCATCATCTTGCACCCGACAGGCGATCGAAACCGCCTATCGGGTGATTGCCGAATGAGATTACTTGCCGAGCAGATCGGGCGCGATCTTCTTGCAGGCGTCGACCAGACCCTGCACCGCGCCGACCGACTTGTCGAAGGCTTCGCGGTCCTTGCCGGCCAGCTCGATCTCGACGACGCGCTCGACACCCTTGGAGCCGATCACGGTGGGCACGCCGACATACATGTCCTTCACGCCATATTCGCCGTTGAGATAGGCGGCGCAGGGCAGCACGCGCTTCTTGTCCTTCAGGTAGCTCTCGGCCATCGCGATCGCGGAGGCGGCCGGCGCATAGAAGGCCGAGCCGGTCTTCAGCAGGTTGACGATCTCGGCACCACCATTGCGGGTGCGGTCGACGATCTCGTCGATGCGCGCCTGCGAGGTCCAGCCCATCTTGACCAGGTCGGGCAGCGGGATGCCGGCAACAGTCGAGTAGCGCGTCAGCGGCACCATGGTGTCGCCGTGGCCGCCGAGCACGAAGGCGGTGACGTCCTCGACCGAGACGTTGAATTCGTCGGCCAGGAAGTAGCGGAAGCGCGCCGAGTCGAGCACGCCGGCCATGCCGACCACCTTCTTGTGCGGCAGGCCCGAAGCCTTCTGCAGCGCCCAGACCATCGCATCCAGCGGGTTGGTGATGCAGATGACGAAGGCGTCGGGGGCGTACTTCTTGATGCCGGCGCCGACCTGCTCCATGACCTTGAGGTTGATCGACAAGAGATCGTCGCGGCTCATGCCGGGCTTGCGCGGCACGCCCGCGGTGACGATGCAGACCTTGGCGCCGTCGAGCGCTTCATAGGAATTGGCGCCGACCAGGTTGGAGTCGAAGCCGTCGACCGGCGACGACTGCGCGATGTCGAGCGCTTTGCCCTGCGGCACGCCCTCGGCGATATCGAACAGCACGACGTCTCCGAGTTCCTTGAGGCCAACGAGGTGCGCCAGCGTTCCGCCGATCTGTCCGGAGCCAATCAGTGCAATCTTGTCGCGTGCCATGGGAAATCAGTCCTTTGAACTTGGTGCAGGAGGGAGGGAAGTCGGTTGCAAGGGTGGTTATCCCTTTCGAATGATCCATTCAAGTCGCCGCCCCGGCGGATTGCCGGGCCTGCCTTGAATTCGATCAGGCATGCCAGCAGCGTCCGCCGTCGGGACACGAAAAATTGCTCCGAACCGGGCCGCGCGCAAGACTGAATTCGAGGCTGAATCCAAGGCTGACGTCAATCCGCGCTCAGGTCTCGACCAGGCCGGTCGTCGCGCCGCTTGCGGAGGAATCCTTGCGGCCGTGCGGCAGCGCCAGATAGGATTCCGAGCTCATTTCGATCAGGCGCGAGGACGTGCGCTTGAACTCCATCGCCTCGATGCCGTCCTCCGCAAGGTACAGCGACACCGGATCGGCCGCGGCCGAGGCCATCAGCTTCACGGCGTTGTCATAGAGCGTGTCGATCAGCGAGATGAAACGCTTGGCAGCGTTGCGCTCGGCGTAGTCCATCACCGGAATGTGGTCGACCAGGATCGTGTGATAGTCGTGCGCGAGCCTCAGGTAATCCGACGCGGCAAGCGGCTTCTCGCAGAGCTCGGCAAAGCTGAAGCGCGCGACGCCGTGCGAGCAGCACGGCACGTGCAGCACGCGCCCCTTGATCGCGATGTCGCGCGATTTACAGAGCGCGTTGCCGGTCATCTTGCGCCAGGCCGCATCGAGCTCGGCATCGGCGGCTGCATCCGCCGGCACCAGCCACATCTTGACGCCGAACAACTTCTCCAGCCGGAAATCGGTGCGCGCATCGAGCCGCAACACATCCATATGGTCGGAGATCTGCGCGATGAACGGCAGGAACAGCGCGCGATTGAGGCCTCCCTTGTAGAGATCCTCTGGCGCGACGTTGGAGGTCGCGACCACGACGGTGCCGAGATCGAACAGTTTTGCGAACAGCCGCCCGAGGATCATCGCATCCGCGATGTCGGTGACGTGGAATTCGTCGAAACAGAGCAGCCACGCTTCGTCGAAGATCGCCTGCGCGGTGAGCGCGATCACGTCGCCGTCGGCGATCTCGCCACGCGCGATCTGCTGGCGGTAGCCATAGATGCGCTCATGCGCCTCGGCCATGAATTCATGGAAATGCGCGCGGCGCTTGTGCTCGACCGGGCTCTGCTGGAAGAACAGGTCCATCAGCATGGTCTTGCCGCGACCGACCTCGCCATGGACATAGAGCCCGCGCGGCGGCTTGTCGTCCTTGTCGCCGCCGAACAGCCGCCCGAGCAGGCTCTGCTTGCGCTGCGGCTTGTAGCTCGCGAGCCGCTCGTCCAGCGCGCCGAACGCATCGGCGGCGACGGCCTGCGCGGGATCGGCCTCGATCGCGCCGGAGGCGACCAGGGCCTTATAGTGTTCGAGGAACGAATTGGGTGAGGTGGACAGCATGAGCCCACCTTACGGCCCTAGTGCGCGGCAAATTGCAAGCCGTGAATTGTGCCAATGGGTATGCAAGCGAATGGGGTATGCAACCAAAAGCCCTTGCATACCCGGCCGGCGGCACGGGCCTCACCAAGCGTCAGGAAACGCGATCCCGGGACAGCTTACGCGCAGAACTCGTAAGCATCCTCGACCACGTAGGGGCCGCCACCGGTCGACGCGCGCGACGAGAACAGCACGAAGCGGTCCGCCAGGAACGTGCGGCTCGGGAAGTAGCCGCGCACGGACAGATAATCCGCGACGTCCTGGCTCGACGCGTCATGCAAACGCGCGAGCGTGACATGGGGCGTGAATTTCCTGCCCTCGGGATCGAGCCCCATCCGCTGCATCATCCGCTCGAGCTCCGCTTGCAGTTCGATCAGCGGCCGGCTCGGCTCGACGGCGGCAACCACCGCGCGCGGCTTGCGTCCGCCGAAGCTCGACAGGCCCTGCAACTTGACCTCGAACGGTTTGCGGTTCACCCGAAACAACATCGTCGCGATCTCGTTGGCCCAGAGGCCATCGATGTCGCCGATGAAGCGCAGAGTGACGTGATAATTTTCGGGATCGATCCAGCGTGCGCCAGGAAGGCCACCACGCAAATTGGAGAGGGATTGGCCGATATCGGCCGGAATTTCCAGACCAGTGAACAGACGCGGCATCGCTATAATCCTCGATGCTTGGCGCGGGTTTTGGGAGCCCGCACCCTGTAACAAGCCCGGCGACGAATCACCGATGACTATTTGTACCCGAGTTATGTGACTCTGCGAAGCACGAGGCGTTAACAGCTCGTAAACCTACGGACATGACACGGCTCGCTGCCTGCGTTTCAACTGCGTTGCCCTGATAATGCGCCGAGAAATGCCTCCACCGTGGGCAGGATGTTCGTCACGACGATGTCCACACCTTCCGCCGTCGGATGCATGCCGTCGGCCTGGTTGAGCTTGGCATTGGCAGCGACGCCATCGAGGAAGAATGGATAGAGCGGCACGCCGAGCGATTTCGATAAATCCGGATAGATCGCGTTGAACTTCGCTGCATAGTCACTGCCATAATTCGGCGGCGCGAGCATGCCGCACAAGAGCACGGCGATCTTGCGCGCCTGCAACTTTGTGATGATGTCGGACAGCGCGGCGCGCGTCACCGCGGGATCGATGCCGCGCAGCGCATCATTGGCGCCGAGCTCGACGATGACAGCATCGGTTCCGTCGGGCACCGACCAGTCGAGCCGCTCGCGCCCACCCGAGGCGGTATCGCCGGACACCCCGGCATTGCTCATCTCGACCTTTATCCCCTTGGCTTCCAAGGCTTTTTGCAGCCGGACCGGGAATGCCGCCGGGCCCGGAAGACCGTACCCGGCGCTCAGGGAATCGCCCAGCACCACCATCTTGATCGGCTTCGCCGGAGCTTTCCCCTGGCTTGGGGTCTGCGCGCTTGCGGCCGTCATCAAGCCCATAAGCAACACGAGTATGTGCACGAAGATTCGCAACCGGGCCTCGACCGCGCCAGCGGAAGTGCCATATGACCGAACCATGGACAGTCTCATCGAATCCTCTTCACTGACCGACGTCGAGCCGGACACCATTGCCGTCAGGAACGTCAATCTCTCCCTCGGCACCGGCGCGGCACGGGTTCATATCCTCAAAGATATCAGCCTTCGTGTGGCAGCGGGCGAGGCCATCGGCCTGATCGGCCCGTCGGGCTCGGGCAAGTCGACCTTGCTGATGGTGATGGCGGGCCTTGAACGTCCTGACAGCGGAGAAGTGGTCGTCGACGGCACCTCGTTCAATGCCCTCGATGAAGATGCACTGGCGCGCTTCCGTGGCCGCCAGGTCGGCATCGTCTTCCAATCGTTCCATCTGATCCCGACCATGACGGCGCTGGAGAATGTCGCCGTGCCGCTCGAGCTCGCCGGCAATCCCGATGCCGCTGCGCGCGCCGCGCAGGAGCTGCGATCGGTCGGTCTCGGCGAACGCCTGCATCATTATCCGACGCAACTGTCCGGCGGCGAGCAGCAGCGCGTCGCGATCGCACGCGCGCTGGCGCCCGATCCCGCGATCCTGGTCGCCGACGAGCCGACCGGCAATCTCGACGAGTCGACCGGCAAGCAGATCGTCGATCTGCTGTTCACCAAGCACGCCGAGCGCGGCATGACTTTGGTCCTGGTGACGCACGATCTGGCGCTCGCGCAACGCTGCGATCGCGTGGTGCGGCTGCGCTCCGGCCGCATCGACGGACAATCCGCCACATGAGTATTGCCGCCACATGAGCATTGCGTCCGAAGTCGCGGTGCAGAGCCGCGCGTCGTCGCTCGCCTTCCGTTATGCGTTGCGCGAGTTGCGCGGCGGCCTGCGCGGCTTCTACGTCTTCATCGCCTGCATCGCGCTCGGCGTGATGGCGATCGCCGGCGTCGGCTCGGTCGCCGCGAGCCTCGGCGACGGCCTGTCGCGCGAGGGCCGCACGCTGCTCGGCGGCGACGTCGCGTTCTCGCTGATCTCGCGCGAGGCCAAGCCCGACGAGGTCGCGTATCTGCGCACCCGCGGCGAGGTGTCGGTCGCGGCCACGCTGCGCGCGATGGCACGCAGCGCAGACGGCAAGCTGGCGCTGGTCGAGCTCAAGGCGGTCGACGGCAAATATCCGATGCTCGGCGAATTGACGCTCGAGCCCAACATGCCGGTCGCCGAGCTGCTCGCTGAACGCGACGGCGTTTTTGGCGCGGCGGCCGACTCGACCTTGCTGGCGCGGCTCGACCTGAAGCTCGGCGACCGCGTCACCGTCGGCAGCGCGACCTACCAGATCCGCAGCGTGGTGGCGGCAGAGCCCGACAAGCTCGCCGGCGGTGTCGGCCTCGGGCCGCGCTTCCTGATCAGCGAAGCCAGCCTGCGCGCCACCGACCTGTTGCAGCCGGGCAGCCTGGTACGCTGGATCTACCGGGTGAAATTGCCCGACGGCGCCAACGACGATCGCGCCACCACCGCGCTGATCGACGGTGCGCGCGCCGCGGCACCGGAAGCCGGCTGGGAGGTGCGCAGCCGCAACAATGCCTCGCCGCAGCTCGAGCGCACCATCAACCGCTTCACCCAATTCCTGACCCTGGTTGGTCTTGCCGCGCTGCTGGTCGGCGGCGTCGGTGTCGCCAATGCGGTGAAGAGCCATATCGACCGCCGCCGCGACGTCATCGCCTCGTTCAAGGCGCTCGGAGCCACCGGCCGCGACGTGTTCACGATCTACTGTACGCAGGTGGTGGTGCTGGCCGGGATCGGCTCGATCATCGGCCTCGTGCTCGGCGCCGCGCTGCCCTTCGTCATCGTCGGCCTGTTCGGCAAGCTGCTGCCGCTGCCGGTGGTGCCTGCGCTGCATCCCGACGAGCTGGCGCTCTCCTTCCTCTACGGCCAGCTCACCGCGCTGGCGTTCGGGCTGTGGCCGCTCGGCCGGGTCCATGACGTGCCGGTGGCGGCGCTGTTCCGCGAGACCGTCGCCAGCGAATGGCATCGCCCGCGCTGGAGCTATCTGGCGCTGATGGCCGTGGTGGTCGCGCTCTTGATCGGCGTCGCGATCGGGCTCGCCTATGACAAGCGGGTCGCCAGCGTCTTCGTCGCCGCCTCGATCGCGGTGTTCCTGCTGCTGCGCGGGATCGCCGAAATCCTGATGGCGGTGGCGCGCCGGCTGCCGCGCAGTCGCATCACCATGCTGCGGCTTGCCATCGCCAACATCCACCGGCCGGGCGCGCTGACGCCATCGGTCGTGCTGTCGCTCGGGCTCGGGCTCGCGGTGCTCGTCACCATCACCCAGATCGACGGCAATCTGCGCCGGCAATTTCTCGCCGCGCTGCCCGAACGGGCACCGTCGTTCTTCTTCATCGACATCCCCTCCACCGAGGCCGACCGCTTCGGCAGCTTCCTCAAGCAGATCTCACCGGACTCGACCGTCGAGGACGTAGCGATGCTGCGCGGGCGCATCGTCGCCGCGCGCGGCGTCAAGGCCGACCAGCTCAAGCCGTCGGTCGATTCCGAATGGGTGCTGCAAAGCGACCGCGGCCTGACCTACACCGGCGAGATCCCCAAGGGGTCGAAGATCGTCGAGGGCGAATGGTGGGGACCGGATTACAGCGGACCTCCGCTGGTCTCGATGGAGAAGAAGATCGCCGACGGCCTGTCCTTGAAGATCGGCGACGAGATCGTGGTCAACGTGCTCGGCCGCGACGTGCCGGCGAAGATCGCCAATCTGCGCACCATCGACTGGCAGGGCCTCGGCATCAATTTCGTGCTGGTGTTCTCGCCGAACGCCTTCAAGGGCGCCCCGCACAGCCACGTCGCCACCCTGACCGAACCGCACGCGAGCTCGACCCAAGCGGGCTCCAATGACGACGCCCGCATCATCAAGCAGGTCGCCGACGCGTTCCCGATGGTGACCAGCGTCCGGGTCCGCGAGGCGCTGGAGACCGTCGGCAGCGTCGTCAGCAACCTGGTGCTGGCGATCCGCGGCGCCAGCGCCGTGACCCTGATCTCGGCGATCCTGGTGCTGGGCGGCGCGCTCGCCGCCGGCCACCGCCACCGCGTCTATGACGCCGTGATCCTCAAGACGCTCGGCGCCACCCGGGTGCGGCTGCTCGGCGCCTACGCGCTGGAGTATCTGATGATCGGTTTTGCAACCGCGCTGTTCGGGGTGATCGCCGGCTCGATCGCGGCCTGGCTGATCGTGACGCGGCTGATGACGTTGAGTTTCATCTGGCAAGCCGGCAGCGCCACCCTGGTCGTGGTCGCCGCGCTGATCGTCACGGTCGGATTGGGGCTCGCCGGCACGCTGCTCGCGCTGAACCAGAAGCCGGCCTCGGTGTTGCGGAATTTGTGACAATTTGTAGCGGCGAAAGCGCCGTTTTGCCTAATAATGCTAGGCCAGAGCGACATTCAGCCGCGCGTGGAAGGTTGCGTGCGATGTGTTAATTTCCCACATACCAGTCAGGTCAGATAGTCGGTTTGAATGACACGGAATTAATGCTCCGCAAACCGGACCATCTGAGTTAGATTTACCACCGGCGCCGCAAATCCCTTGCGCTCCACCGGGACCAACCACGGGAATTCGACCATGTCGGACCTAGACCGCAACTACGCTTCTCCTTTCGGCCGGGCCGCCGGGCGCATTGACGCTGCGGCCGTCGACGCCGGTCTGCGCGCCTACATGCTGCGCATCTACAACTACATGAGCATCGGCCTGGCCATCACCGGCCTTGCCGCGCTCGGTGTCTACATGGGCGCGGTGACGACCGACCAGTCGGCCGCCGTCGCCAAGTTCGGCAACGCCTATCTGACGCAGTTCGGCTACACGATGTTCGTGAGCCCGCTGAAGTGGCTGTTCATCCTCGCCCCGCTGGCGATGGTGTTCGTCATCTCGGCCGGCATCAACCGCCTGCAGCCCGCGACCGCCCAGCTCTTGTTCTGGGTGTTCTCGGCGCTGATGGGCCTGTCGCTGTCGTCGATCTTCCTGGTGTACACGCACACCTCGATCGTGCGCGTGTTCTTCATCACCGCGGCGACGTTCGGTGCGTTGAGCCTCTACGGCTACACCACCAAGCGTGACATGAGCGGCATGGGCTCCTTCCTGTTCATGGGCCTGATCGGCATCATCATCGCGAGCCTAGTCAACCTGTTCCTGGCGAGCTCGGCGTTGCAGTTCATCGTCTCGGTGGTCGGCGTGCTGGTGTTCGCGGGCCTCACCGCCTGGGACACCCAGCGGCTGAAGAACGACTACATCTACGGTTACGCCTCGCAGGGCGGCGTGATGGCAGAGCGTGCGGCAATCACGGGTGCGCTGTCGCTCTACCTGAACTTCATCAACCTGTTCACGCTGCTACTACAGCTGCTCGGCCAGCGCGACTAAGCGCCGCGAGCGAACCGATCGATCCGAGCCCCGGCCTAGCGGCCGGGGCTTTTTCTTTTGCATGAGGCAGAGTGCGGCTACGGGGGTCGACCGACCGCGCTTACACCAGCGACAGCTTGCGGTCGATCACGAGCAGCACACGTTCGAGTTCGTGGCCGCGGCGCAGGATCAGGCCGGTCGCCGAAATCACGCTGTACATGCCCTGCTTGCGCGCCAGACGGGGATCCTTCTCGATCCGGTAGATCGGCATTTCGGAGGCCCGCCGGAACACCGAGAACACGGCACGGTCCTTCAGGAAGTCGATCGCATAGTCGCGCCATTCGCCATCGGCGACCATGCGGCCATAGAGATTGAGGATGCGGTTGAGTTCGAGCCGATTGAATGTCACGCGGTTGGGCTGGGGGACGGCAGCGGCGGGTCGCGCCGCGGCGCGATTCCCGCTCGGATCAGTGTCCTCCGAGATCAAACTCATCGATCGCCTCCTGCTCATCTCGGTAACGATCATGTCCCGATAACCGGTGTCCCCTGTTCGGGATCGTCACGAGAGTGACATGATTGCGCTAAGCGAGGGACCCTGCAAGGGGCCATTCGCGATGCAACCGGGCCTTAACCACGCTCGGCGCGACGGATTGTCCGGAAAATCGCAGAGTCACGGGAACGTTAGCAGAATCATATTGCTGCCCCACTTCTGCCCATCGCCCGCCCCGCTGCCCTGCGAAAAGATAATCCTGCGTTGACCCGGTCCTTTCGGTTCCGGATTCCTCAGCCCCCAGCCCCCCGGGGCCGTCGGGATCGGGTCTGTTCGCAGAGGGAGTCAAATCCCAAACACTGGGCCAACGAAAGTTGGTCCTTTTTGTTTTTGGGCTCGCTCCTGCCGCGCACGATCGCGGCGCGTGCCGAAGCGACACGCAAATTGGTTTCAGCAAGTTTCTGAATCAGGTCCGCGGCCTCGGCCGTGCGGCAGTTCGCCCGCGGCCCAACGACGCTTCAATCGGAAACAGGCTCTAGCGAAGCGAGGTAAAGGCGGCGCCGAGCATCGGGCCCGGCCGGTCGCGATTGCCGTCCTGGACGTAGACCGCCGCGGCGTCGACGCCATCGCGCGTGATGTTCTCCAGCGGCACGGTCCAGCTCCCCGACGAGCCGTTCCAGTCACCGACCTTCAGCAGGTTGCGCACCACATTGTGGTAGATGACTTCGCGGCCGCGGTTCTCGCCGCGCGCGATCGAGATCGGTACCGACTTCGAGATCGAGCAGATCCAGACCTCGCCGCGCGATGCTGCGGGTGACTTCGACGCCGCCACCGACACGTTGATCTGCTTGCCGCTCAACGTCATCGTCACCGGCACCGACATCACGCTGCCGCCCTTCTCGGTATCCCTGATCGCGCTCTCGATGCTGGCGCGGTCGCTGCCGATCACATGCGCCGAACCGTTGATCACGGCCTGCGGCGTGTAGACGTCGCGATCGCCGCGCATGTGCGAATAGGCCTTCTGGCGCGCGCTGAAACGGGAGTCGGCCAGCGTGTCCTTCCAGCCGAGATAGTCCCAATAGTCGATCGGCATGCTCAGCGCGATGACGTTGGGGTCCTTCGCGAGATCACCGATGATCTTGTCCGCCGGCGGACAGGACGAGCATCCCTGCGATGTGAAGAGTTCGACGACGGCACGCGGATCGGCGTGAGCTGGGCGAATGACTGCAACGATCGCGCAGATACCGAGAGCGCTGGACCACCGCGAGAACGAGTTATAGGCCATCATCGCTGTCATACTGCGAACCAGTCGTGATGATTTCCATCCGTATTTGTACGGAGCATGAAGTTGTCCCTGAACTTGCGTGCCCCAAAACGCGAGAAAGCGGCCTTTTCATAGGCCGCCTTCTTTTTAGCCGCTACTCACTAAGCAGTGAGGCACCGATCACAAATCCGCGTTAGGCCGCGAGTTTGCGCAGCACGTAATGCAGGATGCCGCCGTTGCGATAGTAGTCGAGCTCGTCCAGCGTATCGATGCGGCAGAGCAGCGGGACATCCTTCTTCGCGCCGTCGCCGGAGACGATCTCGGCGGTCAGCGTCTGACGCGGCTTCAGATCGCCCTGCAACCCGCGGATCGTGACCTTCTCGTCGCCCTTCAGGCCGAGCGAGGACCACGAGGTGCCGTCCTGGAAGGTGAGCGGAAGCACACCCATGCCGACCAGGTTGGAGCGATGGATGCGCTCGAAGCTCTGGCAGATCACCGCGCGCACGCCGAGCAGACGGGTGCCCTTCGCGGCCCAGTCGCGCGACGAGCCGTTGCCGTATTCGGCGCCGGCGAACACCACCAGCGGCACGCCTTCCGCCTGATACTTCATCGCGGCATCGTAGATCGACATCTGCTCGCCGTCGGGCCAGTGCTTGGTGAGACCGCCTTCCGGAATGTTGCCGTCGGCACCCTTCAGCATGAAGTTCTTGATGCGGATGTTGGCGAAGGTGCCGCGCATCATCACTTCATGGTTGCCGCGGCGCGTGCCGTACTGGTTGAAGTCGGCGGGACGCACCTGGTGCTCGCTGAGGAACTTGCCGGCGGGCGAGGTCAGCTTGATCGAACCGGCCGGCGAGATGTGGTCGGTGGTGATCTTGTCGCCGAACATCGCGAGGATCCGTGCGTCGACCACGTCGGTGACCGGATCGGGCTGCTTCTTCATGCCCTCGAAATAGGGCGGGTTCTGCACATAGGTCGAGCCCATGTTCCAGCGATAGGTCTCGCTTTCCGTGGTCTTGATCTTGCGCCAGTTGGTGTCGCCCTTGAACACGTCGGCGTACTTCTTCTTGAAGATCGTCGCGGTGACGAACTTCTTCACGAAGGCGTTGATCTCCTTGGTGGTCGGCCAGATGTCCTTGAGGAACACCGGCTTGCCGTCCTTGCCGATGCCGAGCGGCTCGACTGCGAGATCCTTGGTCACGGTGCCGGCGAGCGCATGCGCGACCACCAGCGGCGGCGAGGCGAGGTAGTTAGCCTGCACGTCCGGCGAGACGCGGCCTTCGAAGTTGCGGTTGCCCGACAGCACGGCGGCGGCGACGATGCCGTTCTCGTTGATCGACTTCGAGATGTCTTCCGGCAGCGGGCCGGAATTGCCGATGCAGGTGGTGCAGCCGAAGCCGACCAGGTTGAAGCCGACCTTGTCGAGATCGGCCTGCAAACCGGAATTGGCGAGATACTCCGCCACCACCTGACTGCCCGGCGCGAGCGAGGTCTTCACCCACGGCTTGGCCTTCAGGCCCTTGGCGGCCGCCTTGCGCGCGAGGAGACCGGCGCCGATCAGCACGCTCGGATTCGAGGTGTTGGTGCAAGAGGTGATCGCGGCGATCACGACGTCGCCATGGCCGAGATCGAAGTCGCGGCCCTCGACCGCGTAGCGCTTCTGCTCACCCTCGGGCTTCTTGTATTCGCCGACCAGCGCGGTGGCGAAACCGGTCGACACCGCGGGCAGCGCGATGCGGCCTTCGGGGCGCTTCGGGCCGGCCATCGACGGCACGACGTCGCCGAGGTCGAGCGTCAGCGTGGTGGTGAACACCGGATCGGCCGACTTTGCGGTGCGGAACAGGCCCTGCGCCTTGGCATAGGCCTGCACCAGCTTGACCCGGTCGGCCTTGCGGCCCGAGGTCTTGAGGTAGTCGATGGTCGCCGCATCGACCGGGAAGAAGCCGCAGGTCGCGCCGTATTCGGGCGCCATGTTACCGATCGTCGCCTTGTCCGCGACCGACAGGAAATCGAGGCCGGGGCCGAAGAACTCGACGAACTTGCCGACCACGCCGAGCTTGCGCAGCATCTGGGTGACGGTGAGCACGAGGTCGGTCGCGGTGACGCCTTCCTTGAGCTGGCCCTTGAGCTTGAAGCCCACGACCTCAGGCAGCAGCATCGACAGCGGCTGGCCGAGCATGCAGGCTTCCGCCTCGATGCCGCCGACGCCCCAGCCGAGCACCGCAAGGCCGTTGACCATCGTGGTGTGCGAGTCGGTGCCGACCAGCGAGTCCGGATAGGCGACCTCGAAGGTGCCGGTCTTGCGGCCGACCGTCATCTTCTCCTTCTTGGTCCACACCGTCTGCGCGAGATATTCCAGATTGACCTGGTGGCAGATGCCGGTGCCGGGCGGCACCACCGAGAAGTTCGAGAACGCCTTCTGGCCCCACTTCAGGAACTCGTAGCGCTCCTGGTTCTGCTTGTACTCCTCGGTGACGTTCTTCGCGAACGCCTTGTTGTCACCGAAGAAGTTGACGATCACCGAGTGGTCGATCACGAGATCGACCGGCACCAGCGGGTTGATCTTCTCGGCATCGCCGCCGAGGTTCTGCATCGCGTTGCGCATCGCGGCGAGATCGACCACCGCCGGAACGCCAGTGAAATCCTGCATCAGGACGCGCGCCGGGCGGAACGCGATTTCATGCTCGAGCTGGCGCTTCTTCAGCCACTTCGACACCGCGACGATGTCTTCCTTCTTGACCGTGCGGCCGTCCTCGTTGCGCAGCAGGTTCTCGAGCAGAACCTTCATCGAGTATGGCAGCTTCGAAATACCCTTCAGTCCGTTCTTCTCTGCCAGGGGCAGGCTGTAATAGACGTAGGACTTGGCGCCGACCTTCAAGGTCTTGCGGCATTTGAAGCTGTCGAGTGAGGTCATGCGAGGAATCCCAATTCTCAGTTATACCCGGCAAGGGTAACTAAACACCGGCGAACGACACTGGCCGAGGGATGGCCCGGGGGTGGCTTGCGGCCGCCGGTTGTGTGTGGTGCATCAAGTTCCGGGCTTATAGAACCTTTCTAGAAGCACCGCCACACCGACAAGCATGCGGCGGCATCACGCGACCCAAAAATTCTCACGCGGTAGCGAAAGATTTCAGAGGGCTGTGACACAACGAACCATGCGGCTCTCCGGACAAAATCTGAAATGCGTGCGCGGCGGACGCGAGGTGTTCTCCAACCTCGACGTTTCCGCAGCAGAAGGCGAGGCGGTGGCGATCACCGGCCCCAACGGCGCCGGCAAGACCTCGCTGCTGCGCGTGCTCGCCGGACTCTTGGTTCCGGCCGAGGGATCGATCTCGCTCGAAGGCGGCGACGCCGAGCTCAGCCTGTCCGAGCAGGCGCATTATCTCGGGCATCGCGATGCCCTGAAGCCGGCGCTGAGCGTCGCGGAAAATCTTTCCTTCTGGCGGGAATTCCTCGGCGGCAAGACCGAGGACGCCAGCCGCTGCCTGGCCGCGGTGGCGCTCGACCACGCCGCCCACCTGCCGGCAGCGTACTTGTCGGCCGGCCAGCGTCGCCGCTTGTCCATCGCACGCCTGCTCTCGGTGCGGCGGCCGGTCTGGCTCCTGGACGAGCCGACCTCGGCGCTCGATGCCGCCGGCCAGGCGCTGTTCGTCGGACTGATGCGCGAGCATCTCGCGAGCGGCGGCCTGATCGTCGCGGCGACCCATCTGCCGCTCGGCATCGCCGCGCGCGATTTGCGGATGGGAGGCGCGGCATGAGCAAGCCGTTCCATCTCTCGTCGCGGCGCTCAGGTCTCTCCGTCCCCTCCCCCCTTGCGGGGGGTCAGGGAGAGGGGTGCCACACGACGGGCCCTGTCCATTGGTCGCTTTGCGATCAGTGGCCGAGATTGCGAGAGCAGCTTCAACATCAACGATCGCGCCCGGGGCTACCCCTCTCCCCAGCCCTCCCCCGCAAGGGGG
>NZ_DDOP01000059.1:183349-203700 GCF_002341725.1 Bradyrhizobium sp. UBA2491 | reverse complement strand
AGGACCACAGGTGTAACCGGAAACAACCCGGCTTTCCCTGCGCGATGGGTTACGGCTTACTTCGTGCTCTCCCCGGCGAGACTTGGCTTTGTTGTCACCGTCTTCGCAACGCGCACCGCGCAATCGGAAAAGACACCTGCCACTGGGGCGTCAGGACCACACGACTTCACCGTCCGCTATCTGCCACGTTCGTCGATCCGTGACATCCGCGTCCACCGCATCTCGACCCGCGTTCGTGACGATCGCGAAGCGCCCCTCGATCGGGCGAGACCGGCAGACCATACACTGAGTTGCCCTACCGATAAACCGAAATATTTTCGACGCTGGGTCTTGACCCGTCGGGCAACTCAGTGATCGGCACTGAGGCTGCCATTGCGGAACGTATGCTTCCAAAGAAGCACGTGCGGTTGACCTCCCGGCAGGAACCGGGCGGCGGCGTGAAGTGTTGGTGTCCGGCATTATTGGATGTTTTGACACCAGCGAGAACCAACATGGCCAGAGCTGTGCGCCGGAAATTCCCGTGGTTGGCGCTCGTCGCAATTCTCGCGACTGCAACATGGGCGACGCTGCCCGCGAATCCTGCGCTGGCAGCCCGTGGCGGAGGTCACGGCGGCGGCGGATTCCATGGCGGCGGTGGCGGCGGTTTTCATGGTGGCGGAGGCGGTTTCCACGGCGGAGGCGGTTTCCGCGGCGGAGCGATGGGCGGCTTCAATGGCGGTGGTGGAGGCTTCCACGGCGGCGGGCTTCGCGCCGGTGGCTTTCATGGCGGAGGCTTTCACGGCGGCGGTTTCCATACCATTCATGCGGCACCGCATGCCGCCACCAGGATCGGGCGCGGCAGCGGCGCGCGGCAATTCCACGCCACCCACAATCCCGCCATCACCCACAACCCAGCCGCCGGCAATCCGGCGGTCTCGCACGGCGTAGCCGGGGGCCGCCACGCGCCTTTAGCCGCCGCGATGGGGCGCAACGCCCGCGCCGTCGGCCGCACCCTGTCCTCGCGTCCGATCGCAGCCGCCATGCACCGGCCCGGTGGCTTGCGCAGCCCGATGGCGCGCGCTGCGATCGTGACGGCCGCAGCGGGAGCTGCCTGGGGCCATCACCACGGCGGCTGGTGGTGGCACCATCCGCATGGCGGTTTCGGCTGGGTCGGTCCGGTGTTCTGGCCCTATGCCTATTATGATCTCTACGATTACGCCTGGTGGGGCGATGATTATGACCCGTATTTCTGGGACTATGGCTACGGCGATATCTATACCGGCCTGTTCGGCCCGTACGACTACGATGCCCTGAGCGGCTATGCCGATTACCTGCCGAGCCACCGCAGCGCGCGTCAGCCGGCGGCATCCGACAATTCAGCTCAGGCCGAGCCGACGACGCTCGCCGACATGTGCGGCAGCGACAGCCGCAACATCGCGGGCTTCCCGATCGACCAGTTCCGCGACGCGATCCAGCCCAATGCCGAACAGAGCACCGCACTCGACGAGCTCGCCAGCGCCTCGCAGACAGCATCCGAGACCATTCTCAACTCGTGCCCCAAGGACGTGCCGCTGACCGCCCCGAGCCGTCTTGCCGCCATGCAGCAGCGTCTCGAGGCCATGCGCACCGCTGTCGCCGGCCTGCAACCGGCGATGGACAAGTTCTATGGCCTGCTCAGCGACGACCAGAAGGCCAAGGTGACCGCGCTCGCAGCGGATCAGCAGCGTGCGCAACGCGGACGTTCGCCGCGCCAGGCCACCGCGGACACCGGCAGTTGCAGCACCGCGCAACCGGCCACCACGATCGGCTGGCCGGGCGACCTCATCGATCGCCAGGTGAAGCCGACCGATGCACAGCGCGTGAACCTCGATGCCCTGAAGGACGCCGCGACCAAGGCCGAGGATGGCTTGAAGTCGTCATGTCCGCCGAGCGATGCACGGACGCCGCCGGCGCGCCTCGCGGCCGTGCAGGCACGGCTCGACGCCATGCTCCAGGCGATCGGAACGGTGCGTCCGGCGCTCGACACGTTCTACAATTCGCTCAGCGACGAGCAGAAGGCCGCGTTCGACGCCATCGGCCCGGAGCAGGATGGCGGCAAGACGGCGATAGCCGCCGCAAGCGACGAGCCGGCGCGACACCATCACCACCGGCACCACCATCATTACGGGTTGAATGTGCCCGGCATGGTGTTCCGCATGATGGGCTTGTGAGGATTGCCGGCGCTTGGACAGGACGGGCATTGATTTGATTTGGGCCGCGGCAGAACTTCACCGCTCCCTTGGGAGAGAAGACCACGATAATTCATAAGCTGATTTCATAAGTCCATGCGAATTCATCCATCTAATCGCATGGCGGGCCGTTTCATATAACAAGCCTCGCAAACGGCGATCGCCGCGATCCGCTCGCAGCATGATGGCTCCCCCGAAGAAGGACTCCCGCTCACCCGAAGGTCGAGCGTAAATCAGCATGAAGCAGAATGATCCATCACGCGGCAAGGTCAGCCGCCCGGACGACGACGCCCGATCGGCCGCGGCGCTGCTGCCGATCATGGCCGTCGTCTTCATCGCGTATCTGGTGATCGGCCTCGCGATGCCGGTACTGCCGATCTATGTCCATCTCGACCTCGGCCTCAGTACGTTCGTGGTCGGACTCGTCTCCGGCAGCCAGTTTGTGGCCTCGTTCTTTTCGCGGGTTTGGGCCGGGCATCACGCCGACACCAGAGGGCACAGGCACGCCGTCGTCACCGGGCTTCTGATCGCCGCAACCTCCGGGCTGCTCTATCTCGCTTCGCTTCCGTTCGTGGCGCATCATCCCGTCATCTCGATCGGCATCGTCATGCTCGGCCGCGCCGTGCTCGGCGTCGCGGAAAGCCTGATTGTCACGGGCGCTCTTAGCTGGGGGCTTGCGCTGATGGGTCCGCGGAATACCGGTGCGGTCATGTCCTGGGTCGGCACCTCGCTCTATGCGGCGTTCGCGGTCGGCGCGCCGGCCGGCACTGCGCTCTATGCGGCTTGCGGCTTTGCCGCGATCGCGCTTGCGGCGACGTTGATCCCGCTCGCCGTGCTGCCGCTGGTCGCATCCGTGAGCGTTGCGCCAGTGATGCCCCATGCTCCGGCTGGCCTGATCAAGGTCGCCCGAGCGGTGTGGCTGCCGGGACTTGGCGTCGCCCTCAGCGGAGTTGGCTTCGGAGCCATCATCACGTTCATCGGGCTGTTGTTCGCCCAGCGCGGCTGGGCTCCGGCATGGCCCGCTTTCACGGTATTGAGTGTTGCCTTCATCGCCGGACGCGCGCTGTTCGGACATCTGCCAGATCGAATCGGCGGCGCGAAGGTTGCGTTGGCTTGCATTCTGATCGAAGCCGTGGGCCAGGCACTGATCTGGCTAGCACCGTCATCTGCGGTGGCCTTGCTGGGCGTGACCGTCAGCGGATTCGGCTACTCCCTCGTCTATCCCGGACTTGGGGTTGAGGCGATCAGGCGCGCGCCACCACAGAGCCGTGGTCTCGCGATGGGCGCCTATACGGTTTGCCTCGATCTCTCCCTGGGCCTTGCAAGTCCGGCACTCGGATTGGTCGCGGGCCGAGGATTGGGCTCGGTTTATCTCGCCAGCACGCTGATCGTTCTTGGCAGCGGGCTCATCGCGCTGCACCTGCTGAACGCGGCAGCGCCAAGGCAGGACGACGCCCCTATCGAATGTTCACGACAGGAGATCCCCCGTGAAGCTTCAAACCGCGGCCATCGCAGCGCTCTCGCTGATGTCGGTGGCATCAACGGACGCAAAGGAGACCGCCATGACAGGATCAAGGCCGATGCTGAACTATGAAGACGTGCGCGCAGTCGCGCCTGCACTCGAAGCTTACACCAAAAACCGCCTGCTCGGCGACGTCTGGAAGCGCCCTGGCCTTGCACTGCGTGACCGCAGCATCGTCACGCTATCAGCCCTGATCGCACGCAACCAGACCATCGAGCTGCCATATCATCTCGATCTGGCACTCGACAACGGCGTCAAGCCGCGCGAAATCGCGGAGATCATCACGCACCTCGCCTTTTACACCGGCTGGGGGAATGCAATGGCGGCGGTGGCCGTAGCGAAAGACGTTTTTGCCGCCCGCAACATTGGCGCAGCAGAGCTTCCTGCGGTCTCCGTGACTTTGCTTCCGATCAACGAAACTGCCGAAGCGCAGCGCGCAATGTTCGTCGAGGAGCAGTTCGGCGAATCCTTTCCGGGTGTCGTACAATACACGACCGACGTGCTGTTCCGCGACCTGTGGCTACGCCCTGACCTTGCACCACGGGATCGCAGCCTCGTTACCATCTGCGCCCTGATCGCCAACGGGCAGACCGCGCAGCTGACTCCGCACCTCAACCGGGCGATGGATAACGGGCTGACCCAGACGGAGGCCTCGGAGGCGATCACGCATCTGGCCTTCTATGTCGGCTGGCCGAACGTTTTCTCAGCCATGCCCGTCGCGAAGGAGGTCTTCGCAAAACGCCCTCGCTAGGCGCCTGCATACGCACTGGTTTCAATCAAGAATTCTCCGGAATTAGAGCAAGGCAAAAACCGAGCAAGGACCCGTCATGCACATCACGTTTGAAAATCAGGTTGCCCTCGTTACCGGCGCCGCATCCGGACTTGGCCTTGCGACGGCGAAGGCCTTCGCCAACTCGGGCGCATCGGTGGTACTCGCCGACGCAAACGGCGAAGCCGCGCGCTTTGCGTCCGAAGAATTATCAGCCCAAGGGCACCGGACCCTGGCGATCACATGCGACGTTGCTGACGATGCGCAGGTGGAAGCGATGGTGGAGCGGACCGTCGCCACCTTCGGGCGGCTTGATGCAGCCTACAACAACGCCGGCGTTCAGAATGTCATCGCCGAAGCCGCCGACGCGTCGCGCGACGACTTTGATCGCGTGATGGGCGTCAATCTCCGCGGCGTGTGGAGCTGCATGAAGTTCGAGCTGCGCCAGATGCTCAAGCAGGGCAATGGCGCCATTGTCAACTGCTCGTCAATCGGAGGATTGGTTGGTGGCGCCAAGCGTGGGACCTACCAGGCGTCGAAGCATGGCGTGCTTGGCCTCACCAAGAGCGCGGCGCTGGACTATGCCGCACGGGGTATCCGGATCAACGCCGTATGTCCTGGTATCATCCACACCGCGATGCTCGACAAGATGATGCAGACCCAGGCCGACGCACTCGACGCGATGCTGAAAGACGTACCGATCGGCCGGCTTGGCCGGCCCGAAGAGATCGCAAATGCGGTGCTCTGGCTTTGCAGCCCCGCGGCAAGCCTGATGGTCGGTCATGCGCTGACGGTTGACGGCGGTTATACGATACGCTGAAGCGGATTGCGGCGGCATCTGCTCACATCTCGACGTCGGGAGGAGACAAATCTCCAACTCCCGACCGGCTCGGGCTGGCGCGTTAATCACGGTGCCGCAAGGCCTCGACGAGCAGCGCGAACGCAGCGGACGGCTGGCGCCGGCTCGGGTAGTAGAGGTGGTAGCCCGGAAAGGAAGGACACCAATCCTCAAGCACCCGCTTGAGACGTCCCTTGTTGATCAGGGGCTGAACCAGGCCCTCGGGCAGATAGGTCAGACCCAACCCTGCGAGCGCGGCACCAAGCATCTGGGTCGTGGTATTGAAGAACAACTGGCCTTCGACCCGGACTTTGACCTCACGCGCGCCTTTCTCGAATTCCCAGGCGTATAGTCCGCCATGGGTCGGCAGGCGCAGGTTGATGCAATTGTGCTCGACCAGTTCCTGCGGCCGCTTCGGCTCCTGCCGATTGCGAAAGTAGGCGGGCGCCCCAACCACCGCCATGCGCGCGTCAGGGCCGATGCGTACCGCAATCATGTCCTTTGCGACCTGCTCACCATCACGTACACCGGCATCGAAGCGTTGAGTGACGATATCGGTCAGCCCGTAATCGCAGATGATCTCGACCTTGATATCCGGATACGTCCGCAGGAGCTTTGTGAGCTTCGGCAGCAGCACCGCATTGGTGGCATACTCGGTGGCGGTGATGCGGATGGTGCCCGAGGGTTTTTCACTGAGTTCGCTCAAGGCGGCGAGTTCGGTCGCGATTTCCTCGAGCCGCGGGCCGACGTTGCGCAACAGCCGTTCGCCCGCCGCCGTCGGCGAGACGTTGCGCGTGGTTCGCGTCAACAGGCGCAGCTTGAGACGCGCCTCCAGCTCCTTGATGGTGTAACTGAGCGCGGACTGTGAAACGCCAAGTTTGGCGGCCGCCCTGGTGAAGCTGCCTTCGCGGGCGACGATCACGAAGGCGGAGAGATCATCGAGATTGCCGCGCTGCATTTATCGATCCCGTTTCTAAGTTCATGCCGATTATAGCGGCTAGTCGCCATGGCCGCATACGCTAAATCGATCACCACCGGCGGCCCGATCCTGAGGTCAGCCCAGTTCGGCATGGATCGATCGTACTGATGGCTCCCAATGGCAAGAACCGCCGTGCGCCGAGCATGCTGCATGCGATGACACGACGTGGCCTGCTCAGGACGGCGGCCGGCGTTGCTCTGGCGAACGCGCATCGGAGCCTGGCCAGGACCCCAGCCGCGCAGGACTTGGTGGCGAGAAAGGACAGCACTATGCAGATCACACGAAACGGCTCCCGGCCCTCCGGCAAAGGCCCCGAGGCCTGGTTCAGCGGCACGGTTCGCGTGGACCCGCTGTTCCAGGTCGGTGAACCGACGCGCCTTAGCGGCGGCCACGTGACGTTCGAGCCCGGCGCTCGCACCAGATGGCACACCCATCCGCTGGGCCAGACCCTCGTCGTCACGTCCGGTCTTGGCTGGGTGCAGTGCCAAGGTGGCCCGGTTGAAAACATCGGCCCCGGCGACATCGTCTGGTTTCCGCCCGGTGAAAAACACTGGCACGGCGCGACGGCGACCACCGCGATGACGCATATCGCGGTCACGGAATCGCTCGACGGCAAGAATGTCGACTGGCTGGAAGTGGTCAGCGACGAGCAGTATCGCAAGTGATCCGGAGAGCGTGACGGCGGGCACAGCACGATTGCGCCCGTGCCCACCTCGCGAACGCCTTCACAGCAGCCTGCGCTGCGCCAGGTTCTTCATCAGCGCACCGAGGCCGAAGGTCCAGGGCTCGCATTCGTCACTGCCCCGCATCCGGTTAACCAGCTTGCCGAGCTGGGGGGCGGCGATGGTGACGATATCGTCGCGCTTGTGGGTGAAACCCTCGCCCTTGGCGTCGCGATCCTTCACCGGCGCGAACATCGTGCCGAGGAACAGCGCAAAGCCGTCGGGATATTGATGCACGGCGCCGATGGTCTGCGCGACCAGGTCGGTCGGGTCGCGGCTGATCTTGCTGATCGAGGAATGGCCCTCGAGCAGGAAGCCGTCGGTGCCCTGCACGGTCAGGCCAACATCCATCTTCCTGACGTCGTCGAGCGAGAAGGTCTGATCGAACAACCGCAGCAGCGGGCCGATCGCGCAGGAGGCGTTGTTGTCCTTGGCCTTCGACAGCAACAGCGCCGAGCGGCCCTCGAAGTCGCGCAGATTGACGTCGTTGCCGAGGGCTGCGCCCACGATCTTGCCGCGGCCGGAGACGATGAGCACGACCTCCGGCTCCGGGTTGTTCCAGGTCGACTTCGGATGCAGCCCGGCATCCATGCCGGTGCCGACCGACGACAGCGTCGGCGCCTTGGTGAACACCTCGGCGTCGGGGCCGATGCCGACCTCGAGATACTGGCTCCAGGCGTTCTGATCGATCAGCACCTGTTTCAGCTTCATCGCCTGCTCGGAGCCGGGCTTCAGCTTGGAGAGATCGTCGCCGACCAGGCGCACCACCTCCTTGCGGATCGCGTCCGCCGAGGACGGGTTGCCGCGCGCCCGCTCCTCGATCACCCGCTCCAGCATCGAGATCGCGAAGGTGACACCGGCGGCCTTCAGCACCTGGAGATCGACCGGCGCGAGCAGATGCGGCTTGGTCGTGTCACGGTGGTCCGGCGGCGTGTTGGCGAGGATGGTTTCGAGGTCGCCGATCCGCACGCCGGGCACGGCGCGCAGCGCGGCCGCCGGATCAGCTTCCTCGCACAGCGCGCTCACCGTGGGAAAGCGCGCGGTGACGTCGAACACGCCATCGGCCCGCACCGCGGCCACGGCCGGGCCGCCGGCCTGCGGCAGCCAGACCCGCCCGACCAGCGTGCCGGCGGTCGCGTCCGCCGGCAGGACGTCCTTGGGTGTGAGCGAAATCATCGGCGTAGCTCCCGTTTTTGATCTTGTGATCGCTTGTTAGCACAGTCTCGCGGCCTGCGTGAAACAGCGGTCATGCCATTGTCATAGAGGGGTAACATCACCCGTCAATGCTCCCGCCGATCCAGCTAACACACTGAAAGACGGACATTCATGACCGCCTCCGACCTCACCGACGAAGCCTCTCGAGATGCAGCCTTGCGGGAGGAAGCCTTGCGCGAGGAAGCCTCGCACGAGGAAGCCTTGCGCGCCCGCATCCACCAGGAGATGGCCGACAGCCTCGACGAGGAACTCGAGCTCGAACTCGATGACATCAGGCTCGACCAACTCGAGCATGACGGCGGCGGCGAGCCGTCGATCGATCGCAAGTTCTACTTCCGCGAATTGCTGCGGTTGCAGGGCGAGCTGGTCAAGCTACAGGACTGGGTGCAGCACGAGAAGAAGAAGGTCGTCGTGCTGTTCGAAGGCCGCGATTCCGCCGGCAAGGGCGGCGTCATCAAGCGCATCACCCAGCGGCTCAACCCGCGGGTCTGCCGGATCGCGGCGCTGCCGGCGCCGAGCGAGCGCGAGCGCACGCAATGGTACTTCCAGCGCTATGTCTCGCATCTGCCGGCCGGCGGCGAGATCGTGCTGTTCGACCGCAGCTGGTACAACCGCGCCGGCGTCGAGAAGGTGATGGGGTTCTGTACCGACGAGCAGTATGAGGAATTCTTCAAGTCGGTGCCGGAATTCGAGCGCATGCTGATCCGCTCCGGCACCATCCTGCTGAAATACTGGTTCTCGATCACCGACGAGGAACAGGCCTTCCGCTTCTCGATGCGGATCCAGGATCCGCTGAAGCAGTGGAAGCTGAGCCCGATGGACGTCGAGGCGCGGACCCGCTGGGAGCTCTACACCAAGGCCAAGGAGACGATGCTGGAGCGGACCCACCTGCCGGACTCGCCGTGGTGGATCGTCGATGCCGTCGACAAGAAGCGCGCCCGGCTCAACTGCATCTCGCATCTGCTGAGCCAGATTCCGTATCAGCAGGTCTCCCACCAACCGGTGGTGCTGCCGCCTCGGGTGCGCAACCCCGACTATCACCGCGGCCCGATCCCGCCGGAGATGTACGTGCCGGGACGGTATTGATTCTGATCGCTTCCCCTCTCCCCGTTCTTACGGGGAGAGGGTCAGGGTGAGGGGCTCTTTCCGCGCATATGGTGCGCATCGAGCTTGCGGAGGCTCCCCCTCACCCGGATTGCATCGTACGATGCAATCCGACCTCTCCCCGCAGGCGGGGCGAGGTGAGAGACGTCTGCCCTCGCACCCTATCGCCTACCAATGGTGCAGGCGCACGCCCTTGCTGGCTCCGGATACCGACGCTAGGCTTCCCGATCTGGTGCAGGGAGGCCCGCTTGACTCAATCCGATGACGTGAAGATGTCCGAAGATCGCCGCGACGCGCTGCGCTATGCGCTCGGGATCGGTAGCGGCGCGGCGCTCGCGGCCGCGATGGCAACGCCGGCCGCGGCGCAGGCGCAAGCCGACAACACGCTGGATCGCATCCGCGCCAACAAGGTGCTGCGGATCGCGGTGCTGCCTGGCGAGTTGCCCTATTTCAACAAGGACCTCGCCACCGGCACCTGGTCCGGCTTCTCGATCGAGATGGCCAACGACCTCGCCAAGCTGCTCGACGTCAAGCTGGAGTATGTCGAATCGACCTATGGCAATTCGATCCTGGATTTGCAGGCCAACAAGATCGATCTCGGCTTCGCGCTCAACCCGACGCCGCAGCGCGCCCTGGTGGTCGATTTCACCAACCTGGTGTTCCCGCATCCGTTCGGCGCGATGCTGAAGAAGGGGCTGGAGGCCAAGACCTGGGCCGACATCAACAAGCCGGAGGTCAAGATCGCGGTCGACGTCGGCTCGGCCAACGAGGCGGTGGCGCGGCGCTTTGCGCCGAACGCCACCATCAAGTCGCTGAAGTCGCGCGACGAGGTGATGCTGGAGATGTCGTCGGGCCGCGTCGATTGCGTGGTCAACGCGCTGGTGCTCGGGCTGACCGCGATCGCCAAGAACCCGAACCTCGGCACCTACAAGGTCCTGACTTCACCGTCGGTGACGATCGCGAGCGGCACGGCGGTGCGGCGCGAGCAGGACAAGCGCTGGCGCGATTTCCTCTCGGTGTGGATCGACTACAACCGCGGCATTGGCCAGATGCGCGAATGGTTCGTCAAGGGCCTCGGACTTGCCGGCGTCAAGCCGGAAGACGTGCCGGTGGAGCTGAATATCTGAGGATTTGCTCTTGCTCGGTCTGAGCCCCGCCTCTCACCTCTCCCTCCGGGAGAGGTGAGAAAGATCACACCTTGTCATACGTCAGGCCGCGCTCCAGCCGCCGCGCCACCAGCGTCGACGGGAACAGGATCGCAAAATAGATCAGCGCCACGATGGTGTAGACCTCGAGCGGCCGATAGGTGTCGGCGTTGATCAGCGTCGCGTTGTAGACCAGATCGGGCACTGCGATGATCGAGACCAGCGAGGTGTTCTTGAGCTGCGTCACCGACTGGTTGACATAGGGCGCCATCATCGGCTTCAGCGCCTGCGGCAGGATCACGAGCCGCATCAGCCGCCAGCCGCGAAAGCCGAGCGCCTTCGCAGCATCCCACTGCCCGACCGGCACGCTCTCGATCGAGCCGCGCACGATCTCGGCATAGAACGCGCCGCCATAGAGCGACAGCACGCTGACCGCTGCGACATGGGCCGGGATGTTGACGCCGATCACCACCGGAAACGCGTAGTAGAACCAGATGATCTGCACCAGCAGCGGCGTGCAGCGGAACAATTCGATATAGGCGACCAGGAGCCAGTCGATCACCGGGATCCGCCGCAGCCGCAGCATGCCGACGATCAGGCCGATCAGGGTCCCGAGGATGATGGTGCCGATCGTGTAGGCGATGGTCCAGCCGAGCCCGAGCCAGAACAGATGGCTGTATTTGGCGAGGATCCCGAAATCCCAGACGTAGTTCATCCTGCCCCTCGGCTGCCGCGTGTCTCGTGCTCACCCTGCGGCCCCAGCATCGCAGGCGGCCCCGCGCGTGTCACGCGCTATGCCGGCACGACGACGCCGACCATGGCGCCCTCACATCAGGGTCAGCCCGCCATCGACCGGCAGCGTCGCGCCGGTGACATGGGCAGCGTCCGGCGACAGCAGGAATGCGACGACGGCGGCGACTTCGTCGGGCTCGGCCAGCCGCTGCATCGGATTGGCCTTCGCGACACGGTCCCAGGTCGCGGTATCGAGCGCGCCGAGCAGGCCGGGATCCTTGCGCGTATAGCCGGGCATCACGGCGTTGGCGGTCGAGCCGGATGCCGCAAGCTCGATCGCAAGCGATTTCACCAGCACTTCGAGCGCGGCCTTCGCCGCCGCCGATCCGGGATAGGTCGCGCCGGGCACGAAACGATGCGGGCCGAAACTGGAGACCGCGACGACGCGGCCTTGCGCGCTGCGCGTGAGGTCGGACAGCGCGGCCGCCGTGATCTCGTGGAATGCCGCCGCCATCACGGCAAAGGCGCGCTCCAGCGCCTCGCGCGGCAATTGCGCGAATTCGCGCCGATCGGCGAAGCCCGCGGCGTGCACGATGGCATCGATCGGCCCGAACGCGGCGCGCGTCGCCTCGACCAGCACGGCGCCCGCCCCCGGCCTGGCAAGATCGCCGGTCTTGATCTCGACCCTGGCGCCCTTGCCCCGGCACTGCTCCGCGACCGCATTCAACCGCGCAAGGCCGGCGGCCTCGGCGCCCTGGCCGTGCAGCATCAGCGCTTGATCGGGGCCGGCAAGCCGGCGCGCGACCGCGGCGCCGATGCCGGAACCACCGCCTGTGACGATTGAAACGCGCATCTGGTGCGTGCTGCCGGTGCGATGAGGAACAGCGAACTATAGGTTCGGTGCCGCGAAATGCAAATCGCGCGCCGCCGTCAGCCTACGGCCAAAATCAGCGCCACGGCTCGACCAGGATCTTGGTGTGCGCCTCGGGATTGGCGAGATCGGCGAACGCCTGCGCGACGCCGTCGATACCGACGCGGCCGGTGACGAGCGAAGCGGCATCGACCTGGCCTTCCGCGATCAGGCGCAGCGAATAGGCAAATTCCTCCGGCGTATAGCCGAGCACGTACTGGACGTTGAGTTCCTTGATGATGCCGAGCATCGGCTCCGACTTGTCGGTCTCCATGCAGACACCGACCACGACGACGCGGGCGCTGCGCGGCGCGCCCTCGAACACCTGCTGCAACACGCCGGGCACGCCGACGCATTCGAAGATCAGCGCGGGCTTTAGCGGCGGCAGCAACGCCTGCAACGGCGGCCGCGCCGCCTTCTCCGCCTCGCTCATCTGGGCATGCTCGGCCCAGCTCGCATAGGGCTGCGTCTTGGCCGGATCGACCACGACATCGGCGCCCATCTTCTCGGCGAGCAGCCGCCGCGCCGGCGAATAATCGGCGGCGACGATCGGGCCGAGCCCCCTGATCTTCAGCGCCGCGATCACCGCGAGGCCCACGGGTCCACAGCCGATCACCAGCGGCACCTCGCCGCCCTGGATGTTGGCCATCGCCACCGCGTGCACGCCGACCGCCAGCGGCTCGGTGAGCGCGGCGTGCTCGGCGGAGAGCCCATTCGGCACTTCGAGCAGCAGCGGTTCGCTGAGAACCATCTGTTCGGCATAGGCGCCGACGTAGTCGTTGGAATAGCCGATGCCCTTCGGGCCTTCCGGCGTCAGCAGCGCCGGCAGCGAGCAGACGCGCGTGCCGGGCTTCAGCTTGCGGGTGGTGCCCGGGCCGTAATCGAGCACCTCACAGCAGAACTCGTGGCCGAACACCACGTCGCGCGACAGATCCATCGGCGTACGGCCGGGCAGGAACTTGCTCAGCTCCACCATGCGGTGGGCATGCTTGCGCGCGTGCAGATCGGAGCCGCAGATGCCGCAGGCGAGCGTTTTGACCAGCACCTGGCCGGCACCCGGCTTCGGTTCGGGCATCTGGTCCACGACAATCTCGCCATTCCTGAAGATCGCTGCGCGCATATTCCCTCCCGCGTGGGTTTCGCCCCACTCATTTTGATGCGTATTTCGTCTCGCGAAATGCACCATCGCGGATCAAATCCGCGGCAGGCTTTCGTCAAGACGCTATAGCACGGAGGGTCACCACGTGTAGCGCATAACACCCTTGCCGGCGTAGGACCGGGTGACGCTGGAGAACTCGCCTTCGAAGGTCGTCCCCACCGACCAGCCATTGCGCCAGCGCATTTCGAGCGAGGCAGTGGTCAGCGCGGCCTCGCTGGCCTGTGCCGCGCCGTTGACCACGAAGGCCGCACCGGGCAGCGTCTGGAACACGGCAGCAGCGCTGCGCTCCGGGTTGAAGTCATGTGCCCAGGCGAAGCGGCCGCGCAGCGTCAAGAGACCGCCATCGGCCGCGAACGATGTGTCGGTGCGCAGGCCGAGTTCGCTGCGAACGTCGGTAACGCTCTTGGCCGCATAGTTCAGCGCGAAGGTGCCGGCACCGGAGACCACGCTCTCCGCATAGGCCGGCAACTCGAAGCTGGTGAACTGGGCGGCCGCGTAAGGCGTCAGCCCCATCCATGGCGTCGCGGTGCGATAGCCACCCTCGAGCCGGCCCGACCACGCATTGGCATTGAAATTGGCGCGCAGATGATCGGTGCCCGCGGCGGTGACGACGCGGTCGGTGGTGATGTCCTGCCAGCCATAGGCCAGCGCCGCGCTGAGATAGGCGGCGCCGATGTTGTGGCGCAGGAAGGCGCCGGCCTGGAACAGGTCCGAGCGGCCCCAGCCGAGACCGCCGGTGCCGAAGCTGGTGCCGCCGCCGGCCAGCGCGAAGCCGGCGATCGTGTTCGGCGAGAAGCGGTAGTCGGCACCGACCGACGTGCCATAGACGCTGCTCGTGGTGTTGTTCGATCCCAGCATGGCGTTGCCGCTGGTGCTTTGCGAGCCGCCATAGCCTGCCGCCCAGATGCTCCAGCGCCGGTCGAAGTCGATCTGTTGCCGTGGCGCCTTGGCATCGATCGCGGCCAGTGCGTCGCGCGGCTCGGTATTTCGCGCCGCATAGGCAAGCGTTGCCCTCTCCTCGGCGAACGGCACTGCGCCTGCGCCCGTGCCGCCATCGCGGCCGGCAACGAATGGATCGGTCAGCAATCCCATGAACTGGTTCATCGCGCCGAACGTGGTCTGCTGCGATCCTGTCGCGCCCTCGCCCGAAAGCTGCGACAGGCCAGTCGCGGAACGGCCGGCAAAGCCGGCGTTGATGCCGCCATTGGTGTCGAAGAAGTTCTGCAACACGGTCGCGACCGCCTTCTGGTTGGCATTGAGGTCGGTGCGGCTGGTGTAGTCGAGCGCGAAGTTCAGGTAGGCGTGGCCGGCCTCGTAGCTGAGGCTCGTCACGAATCCCGCTGGCGTGCCTAGTGTATCAACGCCGGTAAAGGTGCCGCTACGGCCGCCAGCCGCCGACAGGATGGTGTATTGCTTCGCGACCGTGCTGTTGGCGGCGATGCTGACGCCGACCGATCCGGCGAGCGCGGCGCCGCCGGTGACGTTGACCGAGGTCGCGGCATTCGAACTGAGCTGGACGAGATACAGTGCGCCCGACTGGAAGGCGAGATTGCCTGCCACCGTCATCGCTGAGCCCGTCGTGCCGCTGCCGGGAGCAAGGATACCGCCGCTCGCGATCGTGGTGCTACCGACGGTGCCGACGCCTACCAACGCCCCGCCGGCATTCACCATGGTGAGGCTCGACGAAGCGATCGAGCCGTCGACCTGGAGGATGCCGCCGTTGACTGTCGTGGTGCCGGTATAGCTGTTGGTGCCCGACAGGGTCAGCGTGCCGCTCCCGGTCTTCTCCAGGCTGCCGGGGCCAGCCGGGGCACAGCCGCAGGGATCGACATCGGCGATCACGCCGCGGACCATCGTCGAGAGGTTGTTGCCACCGACCACGAGCGTGTTGCCGCCGCCGATATAGTAGGTGCCTGAGCCGGCGATCGAGCCGGCCGTGATCCGGCCATCACCGTTCGCACCGAGACTGCCGGCGAACGAGACGAACCCGGTGTCATTCGTGATGAACTGCGCGTTGCCGCCGGTCGAATTGCCGTAGAAGACCGTCGAACCACCGGAATTGGTGATGATGACGGCGCTGCCGGCGGTTGCATGGCCTTGAAACCACGCCTGACCGCCGTCGTTGTTGGTGATGACGGCGTTGCCGGCGGTCGTGGTATCGATCGCACAACACCCGCCGAACACGGTTTGGCCGCCAGAATTGTTGGTGATTGTCGCTCCGGCGGCCGACGACTGATCGTAAAATGTCGTGCTGCTATAGGAGCGATTGATGATGGTGGCAGTTCCGGCATTGGTCGACGCGGCAAAAATCGTGATTGCGCTGGTGTTGTCGATCGTCGCATTACCTGCGGTGCTGGTGTCCGTACCCCCATACGTTCCAAACCGCGTGCTGCCGAAAATAATCTGCGTGATCTTGGCGTTGCCGGCGCTGCTCGCGCCGAGAAATGCGAGGCTGGACTGATTGGTGATCGCCATCGCACCCGCGATCGTCGCGCCGGAGAATTCCGTGTATCCATTGTTGGTCAGACTGGTGATCGCGGAAGTGTTGGCATTCCGGACATAGAGGAACCCGTCATTACTGACCTGGCCGACGATCGAGGCGGTGTGGCTGGCGTCGCCCAGCACCAGGGTCGCGCAATTGCAGATCGCAGTGCCGCCGCTATAGGTGTTGGTACCGAGCAACACCACCGTGCTGCGCCGAAACGTACTATCCGTGATCGTCAGCCTGCCCGGACCGTTGCCGTCGGCAATGTTGCCGGCGATCGTCAGCGTCTTGCCGTTGGCGTCGAGCGCGCTGCCATAGGTGGAACTGTTGATGTTGAAATTGTTGGCGATGGTCAGGTTGCTGGTGCCGCCGATCTGCACCCGGGCGTCCTGCAATGTCACAGCGCCGGAGCCGAATGAGCTGCTGTTGGTCGCGCGCACCGTGGTGCCGATCACGGAGGTACCGCCGGAATAGGTGTTGCTGCCCGAGAGCGTCACCGGGGCACCTGTTCCTGTCGAATCCTTGATCAGGAGGCTGCCGCTGCCGCCCGCACCGTCGGCGATGTTGCCTGAATAGGTGAAGCGGTATCCGTTGGAATCGATCGTGCCGCCGTTGGCATTGATCGCTGCCTCGTTCGCGATGGTGTAATTGCCGCCGGCCTGCAACGTGCCGCCGTCGAAGGTCAGCCGCCCGGTGCCGATCGCCGACGAGACGATCGCACCGGGTGTGCCGACCGTATCGGTGCCGACCACCAGAACGCTGCCGCCGCCGGCGACGCCGCAGGCTGTGCCGCAGATCGTGGTGCCGCCGGTGTAGGTATTGGCGCCCGACAACACCAACGTCCCGCCGCCATTGAGCACGATATCGCCCGCGCCGCTGATCACCCCGGTCATCGTGTTGGTGTTGCCGGCCGCGACGGTGACGACGGGATCGCTGTTGATGACGATGTTGTTGGCGATGGAGAGGCCGTTACCGTTCAGCACTAGCGTGGTGTGCCCCGCAAGCGTCTCGCCCATCGTCAGCGTGCCGCTGCCGAGCGCGTTGCTGTTGCCGATGATGATCGTCGATCCGTCGCTCACCGAGGTGCCACCGCTGTAGTTGCTGGCGCCGGTGATCTTGAACGCGCGCCCGCCGTCGATCTTGATGGCGACCGCGGCGTCGGTGGCGCCGCCCGTGAGGCCGGTGATGCCGGAGATGGTCAGATCGCCGGAGGCGCCGGCGGCACTGGTCTGCAAGAAGGTCAGGCTGGCGCCGACGCCATTGGCAATGCCGAGATTGCCGGTCAGCGTTCCGCCGCTCGATGTCAGCGTGTTGGCCCCGCCGGTGAAGCTGATCGCATTGCCCGCGACGCCCGATCCGGTGCCGCCGGCAATCGATCCGCTGTTGATGATGGTGAGGCCCGCGCCAATGATGCCGGAGCCGCCAATACCCGCTGCTCCAGGTCGCCCCCGCGTTCCGCCGTAAACTGGATCACCACCGTCCGAATAGGTGTCGAATACCTGCGCTCCGCCGGCGCCGCCAGCGCCACCTGAGATCGAGCCCGAATTGTTGATTGTCACACCCGACGCGGTGACGACGATGCCGTGACCGCCGTCGCCGCCGCTGCCACCGACGTCGCCGGCACCGCCTGCGCCGCCATTGCCACCCGTGATGCTGCCGCTGTTCGTGTCGCTTCCCGGCCCAGTGATGGTGAATGCAGAGCCGCCTGCACCGCCACCACCGCCGCCGCCAGCAAGTCGGTTGCTTGGATCCGAATGATCGACGCCGCCATCACCGCCTTTGCCGCCATTGCCGCCAGTCAGCATCGCGGTATTGTTGAGCGTTGCACCACTTGGCCCGCTGGCTGCGCCACCACCGCCACCACCGCCACTGGCCGTGCCCAGTCCGATCGCTCCGGTAGCCCCATCCTGGCCGACACCACCACCAGTTCCACCAACGGGACGCGAGCCGGCGCCGCCGGGACCGCCGGCCCCTCCGGCGGCGCCCTCAGCGCCGCCGCCACCGCCACCACCGGTGCAATTGCACGACCGGTTCGGCGCGCCGCCGTCGCCGCCGACCCCGCCGTTGACGCCCGCAACGCCGCCAACGCCGCCAGACTGTCCCGTCGACTGATAATCACCCTCGCCGCCCACGCCACCGTTTTGCGCGAGCGCCGGCCCGGCCAATAGACCGACTGAAAAAATGACCGCGGCCATCATCCAGCCTTGCAGACGCAATCGCGCGCAGCCCCACTCCGGCATTGCCCCAGCCCCAAATCGACAGTGCCGCGTGGACGCGGCTTAATCCGAACGGGCTATCTTGCAATTCGCGGAGAACGCGTCTTCTCAGGCCGCGCATGGTGATGGCGCGCGTCCGGAATCCGGGCGGATAAAGGGCAGTTGTTGTAAAATGGATACGCGCCGTCAGGCGTTCGGCGACGGCTCGCCGGCGACGTCAAGCAATTGCGAGCGGCGGATGCGCTCGCGATGCGCGGTGTAGAGGCCGGAGGCGACGATGAAGCCGGCGCCGAGGATGGTCCAGCGGTCGGGCACCTCACCGAAGATCAGGAAGCCCAGGATGCTCACCCACAAGAGCTGCGTGTAGGAGAACGGCGCCAGCACCGAGGCGTCGCCATAGCGGAACGCCAGCACCACGATCCACTGTCCGACCGTGGAGGCAACGCCGATCAGGATGCCGAACATGATGTCATGCCAGGTCGGCGTGACCCAGACGAACGGCACCAGCGCGCTGACGATGGCGACGCCGACGATGGACGAATAGGTCATCACGGTGATCGGGCGCTCGCTGCCGCTCATCATCCGCGTCAGGATCAGCGTGCCTGCCCATGCCAGCGCCGAGACGATCGGGAAGATCGCGGCGGGATGGAAGGCGCTGGTGCCCGGCCGCAGGATGATGAACACGCCGGCAAGGCCGATCGCTGTCGCGACCCAGCGGCGCATGCCGACCTTCTCGCCCAGGAAGGCGATCGACAGCGCCGTGACGAACAGCGGCGAGACGAAGCTGGTGGCCGAGGCCTCGGCGATCGGCAGGAAGCCGAGCCCGGTGATGAAGATCAGCGACGAGCCGAGCAGCGCGGCGCCGCGCAGCACATGCAGACCCGGACGGCTGCTGCGCAATGCGAACAGCGGCGTGCCCGGCAGCATCGCCGGCGTCATGATCAATGCGAACACCAGGAAGCGGATCCAGGCGATCTCGATCGATGGCAGCGTGGACGAGAGATATTTTGCGGTGACGTCCGATGTCCCCAGGAACACCGTCGACAACAGGATCAACGCGATACCCTTGAACGGACGGTCGGTGCGGGCCGGCGCCTTGCGCGCCAACGTGGTCTTCGCGGGCAATGAAAGGGGAACGCTGTCCAGCCTGGCGGCCACGGCGGCGGGGGGCGGTGTCACGGCAATCTCGATGAGCAAAATAACGGGAATCTGCTGAAGGAGAGAACGCCAATTCCGCTGCGAGAACAATGCCCGAAAACGGGACTCCGATATGCGTCAGCAGGCGCGACCGCCCGCCGCGGCCGCACCTGCAACAGTTTGTTAACTCATGTGTGGAGTGGAGCGCGGTGAATCCCGGCAATTTGCGGGATTCACGGATTCCTGTGCAACGCGTTTTGTTCAGAGCATCGGCAACGAGCGCGGTTTCGGCCCGCGTGGGAACGCGGCGTCGAGCGCAGCGATTTCGTCGGCGCCAAGTTTCAGCGTTCCGGCCAGGGCATTTTCCGCCGCATGATCCGCGTTCGACGCCTTCGGGATCGCAAGCACCGACGGCAGCCGCGTCAGGAAGCTCAGTGCGACCTGGCGCGGCGTCGCCTTGTGTGCCTGCGCGATGGACTGGAGCACGGTGCCGGCCTTGCTCGACGCTTCAGGAAAATCATTGTGGCCGAACGGCGAGTAGGCAACGACGGCGACGTCATGCTGCTCGCACCACGGGATCACGGCATGCTCGATGGCGCGCTCCCGCAGATGGTAGAGCACCTGGTTGCAGGCGATCTTGCCAGGACCTGCGACCTCCAGCAGCTCGTCGAGATCGTCAGCGTCGAAATTGCTGACGCCCCAGGAGCGGATCTTGCCGGCGGCGATCAATTCGTCGAACGCCGCGACCGTTTCCGCAAGCGGATAGGTGCCGCGCCAATGCAGCAGGTAGCAATCGAGCCGGTCGGTCTTCAGTCGCTTCAGCGAACGCTCGCAGGCGATGATGGTGCCGCGCCGCGAGGCGTTGCTCGGCAGCACCTTCGAGACCAGGAACAACTCGTCGCGCCGGCTACCGATCGCATCCGCGATCACGAGCTCGGCGTCGCCATACATCTCGGCGGTGTCGATATGGGTCATGCCGGCATCGATGCCGCGCTTCAGCGCAGCGACGGCCGCCTTGCGGTCCCCGCGGTCGAGATACCAGGTGCCCTGCCCGATCACCGAGACCTGCGGGCCGTGTTCGCCGAATTTTTTTGTCTGCACGATCGCCTCGTTTTCGCGTGGTTGGTGTCGCCCCCCGAGGATAGAGGAAACGAGCAATCATGTCTCCACATCGCCCGATGGTCTCGCCACATCGTCGTCCCGGCGCAGGC